>CAZAPU010000010.1:0-22379 GCA_964487215.1 uncultured Mycoplasma sp.
AATTGTCTTGAAATTAGTTAATGTTCCACCTAACCATCTTTCAATAACATAGTACATTCCTGTTCTTTCAGCACATTCTTTCATAGCTTCATTAGCTTGTTTTTTAGTACCTATAAATAAAAATGTTCCACCTTGTTCTGCTATATGTTTAATTTCATCATATGCTGTTTCTATTAATTTTTCTGTTTTTTGTAAATCAATTATATATATATCATCTCTTGAAGTATATATATATTCCTTCATCTTTGGATTCCATCTTCTTTTTTGATGTCCAAAATGAACACCTGCTTCTAATAAATAACTCATTGACACTACTGTCATAATTTCTTTCTCCTTTTCGTTTTTTCATCTACTAAATTCTAAATAATATCGCCATTAATTGGCACTAGATATTAAAATTCTTTAGTATGTTTATTTTTCTTCTTTAGCTACAGTTTTAGTAGTTTTTTTTGCTTTAGGTGTTGTTTCCTTTTTTTCTTCTTTCACAGCTTTAACAGCTTTTTTTACTTCAACTTTTCCTTCTTTAGCAATCTTTACTAAATTAGCAAAAGCATCTTTATCATTAATGGCTAATTCTGATAACATTTTTCTGTTAATTTCTACTCCAGCTTTATTTAAACCATCAATAAATCTTGAATAACTAATTTCATTTTCTCTACAACCAGCATTAATTCTTGTAATCCATAATTTTCTAAAATCTCTCTTCTTTTGTTTACGATCACGGTAAGCATATCTTTCTGAATGCATTACTTGTTCTTTAGCTGTTTTAAATAATCTATGTTTACTTCCGAAATATCCTTCAGCTTTTTTTAAGATTTTCTTTCTTTTTGCTCGAGTTGCAACACTATTCTTTACTCTTGTCATAATAACCTCCTATTAAATTACATTCTTTATTCTACTATAATCGGCAGAACTTAATCCATTCATTGATATAGATTTTTTCTTTTGAGATGAACTCTTCTTACCAGTATTATGAAGATTTCCAGCATTTTGTTTTGTTATACTACCACTTTGTCTTATATTTAACACTTTTCTAGTAGCTTTATGTGTTTTCATTTTTGGCATAATTTATTCCTCCTATATTTTATTTATTTGGTGTAAGCAACATAGTCATATTTTTACCTTCAAGTTTAGCTGCTTGTTCTATTAAGGCAATCTCTTTTACTGAATCTGCAAATTTATTTAACACTTCTATACCAAGTTCTGGATGTGCCAATTGTCTACCTTTGAACCTAATAGATAATTTTACTTTATGTCCTTTTTCTAGATATTTTGATGCATTATTAACTTTAGTGTTAAAATCTCCAATATCTATTACTGGACTTAAACGATATTCTTTTAGTTCCATACTAGTAGCTCTTTGCTTCTTAGTAGCTTCCTTTTGTTTCTTTGCTTTTTCATATTTGTATTTGTTATAATCCATAATTTTACATACTCCAGGATTAGTATTAGAATTTATTAAAACTAAATCTAAACCGGCATAATTAGCAATAGTTAAAGCATCTTTAAGTCCTTTAACTCCTAATTGTTCTCCATTTGGTCCTATAACTAATACTTGACTATTTGTTATTTGCTCATTACATAACAAATCATTGTTTTTGTTTGCTATACAAAACACCTCCAAAAATTATAAAAAGAGTACGAAATGTACTCTTATCCTCGCTAAAAAACATAAATATATTATGCTCGGCCGCTTACCTATAACTATTCGCTATCAGGTGGATATTATACATCTCTTTCCTTTTTTATGTATCCAATTATATCATAATATATTCATTTGTCAAACATTTTTGCATAATTTATTTTATTACACAAGTATAACCATCATTTTCAAGAACTTCAATTTGATCCACAATCCATATAGATAAAGGATTACCAAATTCATCCTTTAATGGTCCTTCTTCTCTTAATATTTCTTCAATCGTATTATCAGCATCATGATAAATTATTTTTTTTGTTGTTTCAGGATTTGCCTTAACTGCTTTATAAGACTCCTTATCAGAATATTTATATATTGTTAATATCTTTGATGATATTATCTTTCCAATATCATTATAAGTTAATTCTTGTTTCAAACTTGATGAGTCATTATTGATAGTCTCCATATTTTTTGTACATATATATACTTTTGTTTCATTGATTGAGTTATTTTTATTTAAAACAGTAAAATACACAACTATCAAACCCACTATTATCAATGATAAGACTATTATTATTACATTTTTTACACTTTTCATAAGATCTCCCCTTTCTTTTTTTATTCAAAACATGTTCCACATCTGCATTCATAATAAGAACAACTATCAGTTACTTCATGACTACCGGTTACCTCATCACGACAATTTCTATAACATGTTGATGCACATGTTGTGTATTTACCTGGATTCATATATTGACGACCAGCATTACAACAATTTGGTCCATAATTATCACAGTAAGTATAATTAGATGGGCAACTATTATAATGGGTTGTACAATCGCAACTATATGAATCGCACACATTTGTATATTCGTATTCAGTATGTGTTATACAACTTTTACATGAATCGCAACATCTTTTAGATGTTACTACTGTATTTCCAATTCCCAAATTACCCATAGCATCTTTTGCCCATAAATAATATGTACCATTAACATTTACCTTTTTTGATACTGTTATTTTTTTAGTTGAACTTATTTCTATCCATTCTGTTGGTTCTTCATTAGTTGTTGTCCACTGATATTTTATTACTCCTATATCATCTTTTAAAGTTCCATTAATTTTTAATGATCCTTTACCTGGTACCTTTGCTATTTCTACTGTTGGATCTACACCATCTGTTTTAGTTTCAATTACATCACTACAATTAATCGAATTACCAGCATTATCATATACTGTTGCCACATAAGTATCATTCTTCGTTATTTTCATTGTTCCTACATTTTCTAACATATTCATTGCTGTTCCATTTACTATAATTTTAGCAACTCCACTTACATCATCACTGCTTACTACTGTCATAGTTTTTTCTCTAGCCCATTCTACTGGCATTATAATTGCAGATTCGCAAACTGGTTTTACTTTGTCTATATTTATTTGTCCGGTTTTGCATATTCCTGCATTACCTGCTTTATCATATACTTTTATTGTATAATCTCCACTTTTAGTAAACTTTATTGTTCCTGTATTATTTTCTGCTAAAGATTTCTTTCCATCTGATACAAATGAATATATTCCTGATTCATCTGTTCCTGTTATTTTTGCTGTTACTGCTTTATTTGTCCAATTTCCTATCGAATAGTTTTCTAATTCAACTGTACATTCTGGTGTTGAATTATCTTTTGTACCGCCAAACGGACAATCTTCACCATACACAGACTCTCCATTACAAATTAAACAAGCATTATATTCAAATTGTCCATTATTATTTTCTACTGTTACATAACTTGCTTCACAACTGTTATTTTTTGTGTCTACTATATCATTTGTTATATAATTTCCTTCTTTTAATTCATCTATTGTTAATACTTTATATATCGTTGGATGACCATCTTCACTTAATTGACCTCTTGGCAATTCATTTTTATTATCTGTATAATAGTTCTTTGCCATTACTATTAATTCACTTGCTAATGATTCATAATAACTTTTTTCACCCTTTTTTGTATATTTACCAACTTGAGGTATTACTAACAATGCTAAAAGAGCCATTATCATTACAGCTATTATAAGTTCAATTATTGTAAATCCTTTTTTATTATTAATAAAATCACCTACTTTACAATTACATTTTACATTATTAATTACTTCTTTTCAATAAAATATGTTAAAAATATTTTTATCCTTCTTTACAATTATATCCAGTATTATTCATATTTTCTATATATGTTTCAAGATGCATTTTTGAATCATTACCAGATTCATCCTTGATATGATTATTTTTAAATCGATATATTTCTACTATCAAAGAATTATCATCAAATATAGCATCAACTTCATCATTATACGATTTTTGATATTCTTGATATTCATTTTGTTTATTAAATTTAAGAATTGTTTTTTCATCATATGATGTTATGAAATTTTCATCATCATAATATAATACTTGTACATAAATATTTTTTAAATCATAACTACCAGTAGTTTCTAATTCTTTTTCACAAACATAAGATTTGTTTTCTTTAGGAATTTCATCTTTTTTCCCTATTTCAATATTTTGAAATACAGTAAAGTATAAGATTACTCCTATACAAATAACTATAATTACTATTAATGATATTATTAAAGGTTTTTGTTTCATAATAATTCCCCTCTTTTATGCTTGAACTAAATTTCTAGTTCTATAAACTGTTCTTGTTTGACAATTATTTCCACTACAAGCTGTTGTAGTCCATGCAGACCAACTACAATAACTTGAACAACAAGTATAATAATAATGATCAGAGCAACCAACTGTCCTACAAACATATCTTCCATAATTGCACCAGCCTTCAACAAAGTCACCTCCATAAGAACAGATATGTCCAGCAGGTGAACCACAGTCACTTCTATCTAATTGTCCGTATGAACAACCAGACGGTACACAACCATAAGTTCTATATTGAGTTTGAGTCCCACAAAATGATGATGCAGTGCAAGCAGTGGTTGTATAATCATTCCAACTACCATATCCTAAATCAACTGATTGTTTGCCAGCATTTGTTCCATCATAGGCCCACAAATAATATGTACCTACATCATTTTTTGGATCACTAACTGTTATTTCTGTTGTTGGAGTAATACTAGTCCAACTAGTTGGTTCTTCATTTGTTGTAGTCCACTTATAACCAACTATTTCCACATTATCTGTTATCTTTCCATTTATCTTTGCACTTCCAACTGCAGAATTTGAAACCGTTAATACTACTACTGGTGGTTCACTATCCAATCCAGTAATTGGTATTGAACAAGTATTATCATTACCTGCTATATCAGTTACAGTTGCAACATATGTACCATTTTTTGTTGCATCAAAAGTTGTTTTATTATTAGTTATAGTTAAATTTGTTGTAACATTTTTTGTATCTTTAATTGATGCTGTACTAATACCACTAGATGGACTTTCATCTTGAATCTTTATTTCAATTGTTTTAGTTCTTGTAGTAGTATTTATTACTTCCATACTACAAGTTGGCTTCACAGTTTCAATATTTATTTGTCCAGTTGTACATGTTCCAGCATTACCCGCTTTATCATATACTTTTATTGTATAATTCCCACTTTTATTAAATTTTATTGTTCCCATATTATTTTCTGCTATAGATTTTTTTCCATCTGATGCAAATGAATATATTCCTGATTCATCTGTTCCTGTTATTGTGGCTGTTACTGCTTTATTTGTCCAATTTCCTACTGTATAATTATTTAATTGAACTGTACATTCTGGTATTGAATTATCTTTTATACCTCCAAATGAGCAATCCTCTCCATAAACAGCCTCTCCATTACAAATTAAACAAGCATTATATTCAAATTGTCCATTATTATTTTCTACTGTTACATAACTTGCTTCACAACTGTTATTTTTTGTGTCTACTATATCATTTGTTATATAATTTCCTTCTTTTAATTCATCTATTGTTAATACTTTATATATCGTTGGATGACCATCTTCACTTAATTGACCTCTTGGCAATTCATTTTTATTATCTGTATAATAGTTCTTTGCCATTACTATTAATTCACTTGCTAATGATTCATAATAACTTTTTTCACCCTTTTTTGTATATTTACCAACTTGAGGTATTACTAACAATGCTAAAAGAGCCATTATCATTACAGCTATTATAAGTTCAATTATTGTAAATCCTTTTTTATTATTAATAAAATCACCTACTTTACAATTACATTTTACATTATTAATTACTTCTTTTCAATAAAATATGTTAAAAATATTTTTATCCTTCTTTACAATTATATCCAGTATTATTCATATTTTCTATATATGTTTCAAGATGCATTTTTGAATCATTACCAGATTCATCCTTGATATGATTATTTTTAAATCGATATATTTCTACTATCAAAGAATTATCATCAAATATAGCATCAACTTCATCATTATACGATTTTTGATATTCTTGATATTCATTTTGTTTATTAAATTTAAGAATTGTTTTTTCATCATATGATGTTATGAAATTTTCATCATCATAATATAATACTTGTACATAAATATTTTTTAAATCATAACTACCAGTAGTTTCTAATTCTTTTTCACAAACATAAGATTTGTTTTCTTTAGGAATTTCATCTTTTTTCCCTATTTCAATATTTTGAAATACAGTAAAGTATAAGATTACTCCTATACAAATAACTATAATTACTATTAATGATATTATTAAAGGTTTTTGTTTCATAATAATTCCCCTCTTTTATGCTTGAACTAAATTTCTAGTTCTATAAACTGTTCTTGTTTGACAATTATTTCCACTACAAGCTGTTGTAGTCCATGCAGACCAACTACAATAACTTGAACAACAAGTATAATAATAATGATCAGAGCAACCAACTGTCCTACAAACATATCTTCCATAATTGCACCAGCCTTCAACAAAGTCACCTCCATAAGAACAGATATGTCCAGCAGGTGAACCACAGTCACTTCTATCTAATTGTCCGTATGAACAACCAGACGGTACACAACCATAAGTTCTATATTGAGTTTGAGTCCCACAAAATGATGATGCAGTGCAAGCAGTGGTTGTATAATCATTCCAACTACCATATCCTAAATCAACTGATTGTTTGCCAGCATTTGTTCCATCATAGGCCCACAAATAATATGTACCTACATCATTTTTTGGATCACTAACTGTTATTTCTGTTGTTGGAGTAATACTAGTCCAACTAGTTGGTTCTTCATTTGTTGTAGTCCACTTATAACCAACTATTTCCACATTATCTGTTATCTTTCCATTTATCTTTGCACTTCCAACTGCAGAATTTGAAACCGTTAATACTACTACTGGTGGTTCACTATCCAATCCAGTAATTGGTATTGAACAAGTATTATCATTACCTGCTATATCAGTTACAGTTGCAACATATGTACCATTTTTTGTTGCATCAAAAGTTGTTTTATTATTAGTTATAGTTAAATTTGTTGTAACATTTTTTGTATCTTTAATTGATGCTGTACTAATACCACTAGATGGACTTTCATCTTGAATCTTTATTTCAATTGTTTTAGTTCTTGTAGTAGTATTTATTACTTCCATACTACAAGTTGGCTTCACAGTTTCAATATTTATTTGTCCAGTTGTACATGTTCCAGCATTACCCGCTTTATCATATACTTTTATTGTATAATTCCCACTTTTATTAAATTTTATTGTTCCCATATTATTTTCTGCTATAGATTTTTTTCCATCTGATGCAAATGAATATATTCCTGATTCATCTGTTCCTGTTATTGTGGCTGTTACTGCTTTATTTGTCCAATTTCCTACTGTATAATTATTTAATTGAACTGTACATTCTGGTATTGAATTATCTTTTATACCTCCAAATGAGCAATCCTCTCCATAAACAGCCTCTCCATTACAAACTAAACAAATATTATATTCATATTCTCCATTATTGTTTTCTACTGTAACATAGCTTTCTTCACATTCGTTATTCTTTGTATCTACTATATCATTTGTTATATAATTACCTGCTTTTAATTCTCCTACTGTTAATACTTTATATATTACTGGATTGCGGTTTGCATCTAATTGTCCTCTTGGTAACTCTTTTCTATTATCCGTAAAATAATTTTTTGCCATTACTACTAATTCATTTCCTAGTGATTCATAATATTTTGTTTTACCATTTTCTAAAAATTTCGTCACTAAAGGAACAGCAATAACTGCTAATATTGCTATTATCATTATGGCTACCATAAGTTCAATTATTGTAAATCCTTTTTTGTTTCTCATTGCAATCACCTATTTTATATTTTAATTATATCTTATAGTATTATTTTTTTCAATTAAAAACTTGATTAATATTGAATTTAATGTATAATATTTGCTTATAAAAAGGAAGTGTTTATTATGTCATGGTATACTTGTTCAGATTGTGATTATATGAATTTACAAGATAAAAATAAATATGATGAAGCATATTGTAGTAAAAGACATCATTATTATAAACCATCAGATACTATTTGTAATTTATCTTCAATAAAAGGAAGAGATGTTGGTGGCTCTTCTAATTGTTATTTAACTACTGCTGTATGCAATATTTTAGGTTATGAAGATAATTATTGTTTTTTACAAGAATTAAGATTCTTTAGAGATAATTATATGAGAAATGAAGTGGATTGTTATGATTTATTAAAAGAATATAAAGAATTAGGTCCACAAATATGCAATAAACTAGAAAACGATTTAGAAAAAGATCAAATTGCTTGGATTATGTTAGAACATTATATAAAACCTGCGGTTATACAAATCCAAAATAAAAATTTTGATAATGCAATTCAAATATATATTGAAATGACAAATAATTTAATTAGTAAATACGAAATAAAAACAGAAGATCATTTTAGAAGATCAAGAAAAATAAAAAATATCCATTAAATCAATGGATATTTTTTTGTTAATACTAAAACTTTATTATTTTCCTCTTCAAGTATATTTTTATTATCATTATTATTTAAAACTCTACAAATAATATTTGCTAGTTCAATAAATTCTTCTTCTTTAAATCCTCTTGTTGTCATAGCGGGAGTTCCTAGCCTTATACCACTTGTAATAAATGGCTTTTCTGTATCATATGGTATTGTATTTTTATTACAAGTAATATGAATGGAATCAAGAACTTCTTCTGCTGTTTTGCCAGTTATACCAAAACTGGTTTTTACATCTAATAATAATAAATGATTATCTGTTCCGTTTGAAACTACTCTACAACCATTTTTAATAAATTCATTACAAAATACTTTACAATTTTTAACTACTTGTTCTTGATACTCTTTAAATTCAGGCTGTAATGCCTCATAAAAGCATTGAGCTTTTGCTCCAATAACATGCATTAAAGGTCCACCTTGAATACCAGGAAAAATTGTTTTATCTATTTTTTTAGATATTTCCTCGTTATTAGTTAAAATTATTCCTCCCCTTGGACCTCTTAATGTTTTATGTGTTGTACTTGTAACAACATCAGCATAAGGAATTGGACTTGGATGTACACCTGCCGCTACTAATCCTGCTATATGTGCCATATCTACCATTAAATAAGCCCCACATTTATCTGCTATACTTCTAAATCTTTTAAAGTCAATTGTTCTAGGGTATGCACTATAACCAGCAATAATCATCTTAGGCTTTTCTTCAATTGCTAATTTTTCAACTTCATCATAATTTATCATTTCAGTTTCTTTATCAACACTATAAGATATTATCTCATAATCTTGTCCACTAAAGCTCATACTATGACCATGAGTTAAATGACCACCATGGGATAAATTCATTCCCATCACTTTATCACCTTTTTCTAATAAAGCACGATATACTGCCATATTTGCACTACTACCACAATGGGGTTGTACATTAGCATATTTACAATTAAATAATTTTTTTAAATATTCAATTGCAGTATTTTCAAAAATATCTATATATTGGCATCCACCATAATATCTATGTCCTGGATAACCTTCCGCATATTTATTAGTTAGAATACTTCCTTGTAGCTTTAATATATCTTTTGATACATAATTCTCACTTGCAATAAGTTCTATATTATTTTGTTGTCTTTTTTCTTCTAATTCCATTGCATTTTTTAGTACTTCATCCATAGTAAATCACTCTCCTAAGTAAAATTATAACATAAATATAAATAAATTTTACACATTTTATATTATTTATGTTATGATGATTTTAAGGTGAAGTAATATGATAGAAAAATATATTGAAATAGGAACAAATAAAACAAAAAACAAACCACTTAAGACATTTATATTAGCAATTTTAGCAGGAACATTCATTGCCTTGGCAGGAGTTGCATCAACAGTAGTAACATATAAAATAGCTAATCCAAGTTTAGCTAAACTATTATCAGGAATAATATTCCCTATTGGTCTATTTTTAGTAATATTATTACAAACAGAACTTTTTACTGGAAATAGCCTATTAGTTATTCCATTATTAGACAAGAAAATAAAGTTAAAAAAATTATTAAAAAATTGGTTGTTAGTATTTTTAGGTAATTTAGTAGGTGCAATAATTATCGCAATAATTATTTATTATTCTGGATTATTAAATTCTTCTAATAATTTATTAGGCGAAACTTTTGTAAAAATTGCTATTTCAAAATGTTCATTAACATTTATAAAATCATTCCTTTTAGGTTTCTTATGTAACATCTTAGTTTGCATTGCTGTTTATTTAAGTTGTAATAAAGAATCAGTCGTTGATAAAGTGATATGTATTTTTCTACCAATAAGTTTGTTTATTATTTTATCTTTAGAACATAGTGTTGCTAATATGTATTACCTATCAATAGGATTTTTATCAAAAACAAATCCATTATTTATTGAAGGAATAAATGCTGCTAGTATTTCAATTAAAAATATCTTACTAAATAATTTAATACCTGTTACTATAGGTAATATAGTTGGAGGTTCATTATTTGGATTAACAATGTTTTATATAAATAAAAAAAAATAATGTAATATTATTTTTTTTTGCAATAAAATCAAAATAAAATCCTTATAAAATAAGGGAGTATTAACAAAATGGTGGAGCTGAGGAGAATTGAACTCCTGTCCAATAGCAAACAAATTTAAACATCTACAAGTTTAGTTAGTTATTAAATTTTATTAATTAAATAAGAACTAACACCCTAATTAATTAACTATCTTACTAATTTTCATTATTTTCTGTAAGAAAGAAAATAATATATCCTATTAAATATTACCCCTAGTACTCCCCATAGGAAAAGGAATAAAAGGAGTGCATCGCATTATATTAAGCGAAAGCTAATTGATTTCTGTTTCCAGTTATTTTTATTTTGCATTTAAAGATTGCCATCTACTTGCCATTTAAACCATTTTACAATTGTCGAACCCAAATCAGCCCCATACAAATGTAGGTATATTATAACATAAAAATAAGATCTTTACAATCTTATTTCATTATTAATATTGCTCGAGAACTAATACTTACTAAGCCAGCTTGATAAGTTGCATTAGCACGATCAGAGTTAAAAAGTCCAGATGCTGTTGAATCTCCATTACAACCACCTCTAGTTATCCATAAATATGAGGAATCAACAAAGTAATTTCTATCATTGTACCAAGCTGCTGTTTCTACAATAGCATGTTGATATAAATTAGTAGTATATGCAGATGTTGTTGTATATACATTTTTGTATTTTGCTTCTACATCTGCCATAACTAATCCTGAAGAACCAGTAGTATTATTGTAATTTGCCATTACAAACTCATATGATCCAGCACTCATATCATATATTCCATATACTGTTCCTGTTGTTGATGCTAAAACACCTGTTTCACCATTGTATTTATTAACAGCAGTTGTACAAGTTGTTGAACTACCATAAGCACTTACACTATTTCCACCTATTCCTGTCATATAAGTTGTACAATCATTATTACTTACCTCTGTACAAGATGTTTCAGAACTACATCTTCCATATATACTTTGAGTTAAATAGGCAACTGCTCCCCATTCATTATTTTTAATCATATGAGTATCTAAATTAGAATTTGCTATATTATTAAATCCATACATATTACCAGGATTTTTCATTTTTAATGTTGCATAATAGTATCCAGATATATTACTATATCTCCAGCTAGCTACATTAGGTTTTATTATAATGTCTTGTTGTGTACTATCTAATGCAGTAGGTATTACTGTAGCACTATCTTCAAATTTACCTATCCAGATTCCACTTAATTGTTCATCATTAGAACTTATAGAATCGTTATTATCATCAAACCAGAAAGCATCATGACCTTCAGTATTTTTATTAACAAAAGTCAAATCTATAGCTCCTGGAAGTGCTGCTGTACCTCCATTATTGCCACTTGGTCTTACTGCAGAAAATCTTGGTATCCATACCCACATTGTATTTATATCTTCCATTGGAATTATGGTACCTTTTGCTGCTCCAATATAATCTTTTCTTGTACATACTCCTTCACTACATGGTTTAGTTGTATCATCTTTTAAAGTCAAACTTGTTGCAGAACTATTTTCTTGTACCGTTACAGCATTGGCCCACATTCCTTTATCTGCACCTTCGCTAGCATAACTATACCATTGGTTATTACTATCAGCATTGGCTTTATCTGCTTTTCTCCATGCAGCTACTGTTTCATCATAATATACTGGAATCATTCCTTCTGCTAATTCTGGTACATTAGCTCCACTACCATCTAAATTTCTAGTTGTATTATTTATACTCAAATAAGAACAAAAACTTTTTGTTTGAATTGTTCCATCTTCATTTTCTACTGGTAAATTATTTTCATAAATATATAAATCTTCTTCATCTGCTGTATCATCTATCCACATTCTTAATTCATAAGTATCCGTTACTCCACCTGAAATTGCATTAGTAATAGTTAAATCATATGGATTAGTTCCAGTTAATGTTTCATTTGTTCTTGTGTTTGTTAATTTATAATTAATTAAACTACCATCTATTTGAGATCCACTATTACAATTACAATTATAAACATCATCAAAAACACAAATTCCATTATTTTTTTGGCATCTATCACATGCATTATTTAAATTAACATTATAAGTCATATTAGGGCAATTGCTATTATTTGCTCTAATATAAAAAGTATAGGGTGTACTAGCATTACCTTCTTGATCACTAATTGGATAAGCTGCTGAAAGTTGAATAGGATTTTCATCATTAAATGAAGCAGAAAAAGAACAAGTTGTTATCTCATTTCTATTTTGCCCAATATAAGTTATGTCATAAGCAAAAGCATAAGAAACAAGTATCATTCCTACTGCAAATAGACATAACATCAAAATAATTAGTTTTTTTCTCTTCTTATTCTCTTCGGCCATACAGTTCTCCTATATTAATAGTAACTTTTTTTTATTCAAAAATCAATTGTTTTTTAATTCCCTATCTATTTTTCTTTTGATATCTTTTTCTTTTAAGCATTCTCTTTTATCATAATTTTTTTTACCTTTACATATTCCTAATAGAAGTTTTACTTTATTTTTAACAAAATAAACTTTTAATGGTATTAGAGTAAAACCTTCTTTTTCTATTTTTTCTTTTACTTTTAATATTTCTTTTTTATGTAAAAGTAATTTTCTTTTTCTTGTCTCTTCAACATTAAAAATATTTCCTTCTTTATATTTTTTTATAAACATATTAATAACAAATACTTCATTATTTCTAACAATTGCATAACTATCTTTTATATTGCATGAACCATCTCTTATAGATTTTACTTCTGTACCTACAAGTTCTATTCCACATTCAATAGTATCCTCAACAAAATAATTAAAGCTTGCTTTTCTATTTAATATTTCCATTCTTATCACCCTTTACTATTTCAAAATCTATTTCCCTAGATTCTTTATTAGCTTTTGTAACTATTATTTTTATTCTGTCTCCTAAACGATATGTTTTTTTACTTCCTTCTCCAATAATTATTTCCATTTCTTCATTATAATTATAAAAATCATCCATAGTATTATAGCCTACTCTACCTTCAACAAAATTTTCTAGTTGAACAAACATTCCATGATTAGTAAAACCAACTATTTTACCTTCAAATTCTTTACCAATATAATTACTCATATAATCAGCCATCTTCATTTTATCAGCTTCTTTTTCTACTGAATCTGCTATTACTTCCATTTCTGATGAATGATTAGCAATATCTATTAAATTAGCTTTATAATTTTCATTTTGAATTTTTTCTATGCTTCCGTCTAAGATATAAGTCAATATACGATGAACTGTAGTATCTGGATATCTTCTTATAGGAGAAGTAAAATGAGTATATGCTTCACCCTTTCTACTACTAATTCCTATACCAAAATGTCCTTCATTTATATTCATATATACAGCTTTTGCCATACATCTTAATATCATTGATGAATAAATATCATAGTTTTTACTTGTTTTTAATTTTGCTAATATATTTTGTAAATTTTTAGGATCTTTCATATTAATATTTAATTCTAATTTTTCTCCATAACTTTTTATTATACCTACAGTTTTTTGTAATCTTTCCTCATCTGGTAAATCATGAACTCTATAAATACTATTTAAACCCATATTATAAATATAAGTTGCTACTGTTTCATTAGCAGCTAACATAAAATCTTCTATTAAATTTTCTCCAGTCCCTTGTATTCTTATTCCAATATCAATTACTTTACCTTTATCATCAACATTTATTTTTATCTCATGAGAATCAAAATCTAATGAACCTCTTTTTATTCTCATTTTATGTAAAATATCTGCAAGCTTCTTCATTTGCTTTAATGTATCAACAAATTTTTCATATCCTTCTGGAATAATATCTTCATCTAATATTTGATTTACTTTATTATAAGTCATCTGAATATTAGAACAAATTACACTTTTATATATATCAAAATTAATTAAACTTCCTTCTTGATCAAATTCCATATCACAAGAAATAGCAAAACGATCAACATTAGGATTCAATGAACAAATTCCATTTGATAATTGAACTGGATACATTGGAGAAACAACTCCAGGCATATAAACACTAGTACCCTTTTCTCTAGCATCTTTATCTATGTTACTATTTTCTTTTACATAATAAGAAACATCTGCTATATGTACTCCAAGTAAATAATTATTATTAGGTAATATTTCTAAGCTTATTGCATCATCTATATCTTTTGTATCATCGCCATCAATAGTAAAAATCATTTTATTTCTTAAATCTTTTCTATTTTTTATATCATTTACATCAATTTCACTAGGAATATCTTTTAATTCTAAAATTGTTTCGTCACTAAACTCATCATTTATACCATATTCATAAAGTATCTTTTTTTCATCTAATCTAGGTGCATTTTTATGACCAATTATTTTATCTAAAGTACATCTATAATATTTACTAACTTTAGTTTTATCTATTTTTATTCCTACTAACATTCCATCTACTATAGAATTATCAATATCTATTTTATACTTTTCTCTTCCAACTACTGCAAACCTTTCATTTTTAATTGTTTTTATTTCTGCAATAATACCATGTCTTTCAATTATTTCTTTTATATTTCCAATCATATAATTAAAATCAGTTATTCTAACTAATACTTTATCTCCTTCAAGAGCACCAAATGATTTATTATCATTAATAACAATATATTCACCATTACTAAGAACATAATATTCTCCATTTCTTTTTACATGAAAAATTCCTTCTTTAAATGGATTTAAAGTATATAAGCCTTTTTTAGAATTAATGCAATAAATAAGCTTTTCTTCTAATAATTCATTCATAGTGCTTTTTATTATATTAAATTGTTTCTCATCAAATTCTGTATGATAAATTTTATTATATACATCCTGCATTGATATTGCATTATTTCTAGTAAGCTTTAAAATTTCTAAAATTCGTTCTCTCATTACTGCATTCACCTCTCTTTTATAATAACATAAAAATAAAAAAAATACTTAAGTTAAACTTAAGTATTACCCTTTTTACATAAAAGATATTATTAGACAAGTAACAAAAAATACTATTCCTAATACAAGTGTAGTATTACTTATAATAAGTTCACTACCTCTTTCTTTTCTATTTTTAAATAAGTCTCCAGCACCACCTGTAATAATTTGTGAAGCACCTTCTGCTTTACCGCTTTGAAGTAATACTAAAGCTATTAATATAACACTTATTACTATTAAAAATGTACCCATATTTTTGCCTCCTTAAATAACATAAATATATTAACATAAAAAAAATAATAATGCAATTTATTTATATATTAAAATATTAAAAAACAAATATAAAGTATTACAATAAATATTGATGGTAATATATATATTAATTTATTACTACAATTATTTCTTTTTGTTTGATACAAATTAATTATTGTAGTAATTAAACATAATTCTAAAAGTAAAATATTTTTAAAATCTACAAAAGAGTATATTTGATTCTTTGCTAAAATAATATCTCCAATAGCAAAAACTAAAAGATTGAATAAAATACTTCCAATTATATCTGATAAAGCTAAATCATAACTATTTAATTTTATTAAAGCAATAAAAGTTATTACTTCAGGTAAACTAGTTACAATACCTAATAATGTTGCACCAATTAAACTAGTAGAAATACTAGGATTAATTGTTGAAATAATATTAACAACAAATGTTAATAAACTACTTATAATAATTATTGATATTGCACAAATTATGAACTTAAAAATTAATTTATTTTTATCAATTTTATTTTCTAAAATAGAAACGGCATTTTCTTCTTTTTTTGAAACATTAAATATATAAACTATGTAATTAATGATGATAATTATACTAGTTATTCCAATATTAAATATTGATATATTGATAATACCTAAAAATGATAAAAGCATAAATATATAATTAATTATTAATATTAAATAAATTAATAAATAGTTCTTTGTTGTTTTACTATAGAACATTTTTCTTATTAGAATAATATCAAAGAAGCACATGATTGATATATTAAATAAATTACTACCTAAAATATCTCCAATAGCTAAATAAACATTATCTAAACTTATTGCAGTATAACAAGTTATAAGTTCAGGTAAACTAGTTATTCCTGCTAGTAAAATTCCTCCAATTAAGGCTTTATTAATATTTGTGGTTTTGCTCATTAAATCGGCATAATAAGATAATCTAATACTTAAATATACTGTTAAAAATGCTAATATTAAAAATAATATTCAAATCATTGTATCACCATTTAAGTATATGAAAAAATCTATAAACAAAAACACCAAAATTTGGTGTTTATTTTTGTAATTGTTCTTCTATTCTAATTAGACGATTATATTTACAAATTCTTTCTCCTCTTGAAATAGAACCTGTTTTCAATTGTTTTAAATCAAGTCCTACTGCTATATCAGCAATAAATGTATCTTCTGTTTCACCGCTTCGATGAGAAATAATTGTTTTATAATTGTTTTGCTTAGCTAACTCAATCGCTTTAAACATTTCAGTCATAGTACCTATTTGATTGGCTTTTAATAATATTGAGTTAGCAGCTTTCATTTCTATACCCTTTTTTAATCGATTTATATTAGTAGTAAATAAATCATCTCCAACTATTTGAATATTAACAATTTCTGTTAATAATTTAAACCCTTCATAATCATTTTCAACAAAAGGATCTTCAATAGATACAATAGGATATTTTTGAATTAAGTTTTTATATAACTCAATAAGATCTTCTCTAGAATATTTTTGTTTATTAATTAAATAA
The DNA here is from genome assembly GCA_964487215.1 of uncultured Mycoplasma sp. GTDB lineage: Bacteria > Bacillota_I > Bacilli_A > RF39 > UBA660 > CAG-611. The sequence goes on from CAZAPU010000010.1 coordinate 17,466, forward strand.
ATATTTTCATCTTTATTATAAAAACTAGATGCTGCAATATCTAAACAAATATTAACATCCTCTCTTAATTTATATCCAGCATTATTAATAGCCAAACATATTATGTCAAGAGCTTCTTCATTATTCTCTAAATTAGGAGCAAAACCGCCTTCATCGCCTACTGCAGTAATATTTCCATTTTCCTTTAATATTTTTTTTAAACAGTAAAATATTTCTGAAGCAATTTGTACTTGTTCTTTAATAGATTTTCTATTAGGCATAATCATAAACTCTTGAAAATCTAAATTATTATCAGCATGCATTCCTCCATTTAAAATATTAAACATACAATTAGGAATCGAATAATTATTACCCACAAATTGATATAATTCTTTATTATTATATTTAGCACAAGCTTTTAAATATCCAAGAGATACCGAAAGAATAGCATTAGCACCTAATTTACTTTTATTCTCCGTACCATCTAATTCAATTAAAATATTATCTAATTCTTCTTGTTTTAAATCTTCTTTATTTAATAAAACTGGTTTAATAATATTTAAAACATTATCAATAGCAGTTTTAACACCTTTACCCAAATATCTATTATCATTATCCCTAAGTTCTAAGGCTTCATTAGAACCAGTTGATGCTCCACTAGGTATACTTGCTCTACCAAAAATTCCATTTTCTAAAATAACATCTGTTTCTATCGTAGGATAGCCTCTTGAATCTAAAATTTCTCTTGATTTTATATCAACTATTTTCATAATAACTCTCCTTTTATTTATAATATTATTATACAAAAAAAAATAGCTATTTGAAAGTTTATATTGCTTTTTTCTTCAAAAAATAATATTATATATATAGAAAATACTTAGAATAAAAAGAATGAAAGGTGTGATATTTTGAAATTAGTTATTTTAACCCCCGAACAATTTGATACATTCTCTTATAATCATCCTTTACATTCTTATTATCAAACAAGTATGTATGCTAATTTAATGAAAAATTACAATTATGAAATCAGCTATTATGGTTTTGTAGATGATAATAATAATTTAATTGGAGCAACCTTAATACTAACTCAAAAAATATTTGGTAATTTAAAATATGGCTATGCTCCAAGAGGCTTTTTAATTGACTATGATAATAAAATATTATTAAAAGAAATTACATTAAGATTTAAAGCCTATTTTGCTAAGAAAAAATATTTATTCTTAAAAATAGATCCACTTGTTATAAATAATAAAAGAGATAGAGACGGAAATATAATACCAAGTCCCTATTCAAGTGACCTTATATCATATTTACAATCGATTGGATATAGTTACTTTGGAGAAAACAAGTTCTTTGGTACTTTAAAACCAAGATGGAATGCAATATTAAAAGTTACTGGTTCAAGTACAACATTATTTAAAAATTTTGATAGCCATGTAAGAAACAAAATTAGAAAAGCTCAAAGTAGAGGAATAGAAATATTTCAAGGTACAAAAGAAGATATAAAACTTTTTTATACTTTTGTAGCAAAAAAACATTATAGAAAATTAAGTTATTATCAAACTTTTTCAGAAACATTTGGTTCTAATTTTGAAATATATTTTGCAAGATTAAATACTGAATCATATTTAAAAAACATAAAGAAATTATATGAATTAGAATTAGCAAAAAATGAAAATATAAATAATGAAATACAAGAAAAGAGTTTAAGTGGTTCCGTTAGTGAAAAAATTATGAACTCAAAATTAACATCAGATAAATTAATTGCCGTATATAAAGAAGAATTAGAAACAGCATCAAATTTGTTTACCAAATATCCAGAAGGTATAATAATTGGTGCAACTTCAATAATATTAGATAGAAATGGTGTTGAATTACTAATTGAAGGTCAAAATAAAGATTATGGTTTATATTATCCATTATATCTATTAAAATGGCATATAATTGATAAATATGCAAAGCAAGGTGCTGTATATTTTGATTTAAATGCTATTACTGGATTCTTTGAAGATACTAATAAATACAAGGGTTTGAATGAAACAAAGTTAGGATTTAATGCTGATGTAACAGAATATGTTGGAGAGTTTGATTTAGTTATTAAACCAGCAACATATAAATTTTATTGTAAAACTAAACTTTGGAGAAGAATAATGAAAAATAAAACAAAATAAAACTTGGAAATCCAAGTTTTTTTTATAATGTTTTAGCTAATCTTACCATTTGAGTACTATAACCTAATTCATTATCATACCAAGCAACTACATTTATTAGTTGCTTATTATCAACTTCTTGTACAGTAGTTAATAAACCATCTACTAATGCACCTTGATGACTACCAATAATATCAGATGAAACAATTGGATCAAAGGTTATATTTATAGTTTCATTAGTGTTATATACAAAAGCATTGTTTATATCATCTTTAGTCACTTTATCTTCTAATTCAAGAATTAAATTTATTAATGATCCTGTTGAAGTAGGTACTCTTATAGCAGTGCCATCTATTTTTCCTTTTAAATTTGGAAGTACATTGCTGATTGCTTTTGCAGCACCTGTTGTTGTTGGCACAATATTCATTGCAGCAGCTCTACATCTTCTTTCTTCGATATCTTTTTTATGAGATACATCTAGAATAACTTGATCGTTTGTATAAGCATGCACTGTTGTCATATGACCTCTTAATACATGAAAATTATCATCTAATATTTTAAGAACTGGTGCTAAACAATTAGTAGTACAACTAGCAGCACTAATTATTTGCTCACTTCCATCTAGTATTGAATTATTTACATTAAATACTATTGTTTTCATGTCGCCCTTACCAGGTGCAGAAATTAATACCTTTTTTGCTCCTGCATCAATATGCTTCATTGCTAATTCATACTTTGTGAATTTACCAGTACATTCCATTACTAAATCTATACCTAGATCTTTCCAAGGTAAATTAACAGGATCCATTTCTTTAAAAATTCTTATTTTCTTACTTCCTACTATTAAATAATCATCTTCATAACTTATTTCATTTATTTTATATTTTCCATAATTTGTATCATATTTAAGTAAATATGCTAATTGTTTGGCATCACATAAATCATTAATGGCTACTACTTCAAAAAAAGTATCTTTTTCCATTAGTTTAAAAACTAATCTTCCTATTCTACCAAATCCATTAATTGCAACTTTCATCTAATCACCCTTTCTTATTCAAAGAAACCATTACCAATAAATTCTCTTATTATAGAATCAGATGGTATTCCATCACTTGGAATTCCTAAAAACATTCTTAAAAAGTTTAATAATCTTTTTGCTTCACCATAATAAGGAGAAGTTGATTCTACATTATAAAGCAATGGTGTAGCATATAATTTTAAAACACCTATTTCATAAATTAAAGCTGTATTGTATATAGCATTAACATCATTTTGAAAAGGAAATATATATTTTTCTTCTCCTTCTCTAACTTTGTTCCATGTTTCTAATGTATTTTCTGCAGTATATCCTCTTGTCCTTGCATCCCTTACTATTCTTCTTAATAATCTTACATCTGATGTTGATACTACATTTTGATTATCTATATTTAAACTTGTTAGTTCTGCAACATATAATTTATATTTATTTTCACTAGGAATCATTTTAGTTAATTCTTCATTTATTGCATGTAAACCCTCAATAATAAGAATATCGTTTTTTTCTAATTTAATCGTGTTTCCTTTATATTCAGATTGTCCTGTTACAAAATTGAATGTTGGAATTTCCACTGTTTCATTATTTAAAATTTTTTCTAAATCTTCATTAAATTTATCAACTCTAATTGCATTTAATGATTCAAAATCATATTTTCCATCTTTATCTTTTGGTGTTTCTTCTCTATTTTTAAAATAATCATCAATAGATAATGGTATTGGATTCATACCAAAACTCTTTAAAAACATAGATAATTTTCTTGAAGTTGTTGTTTTACCTGATGATGATGGACCTGCTATTAAAACTAATTTTAATTGATCTTTCTTATTAGCTATCTCTTCTGCAATAGTTAATAGCTTATTATTAGTTATTACCTCATCCAACTTAATTATTCCTGATATTTTTCCATTTGAAACTAATTTATTAACATCTGCAGAAGATGTAATATTTATTTTTTTTAAATACTCATCATATTCATTAAAAATTGCAGTCATCTTACTATGATTAATATATTCAGGTATTTCTCCATCCAAATAAATAACAGGTATTTGTAATATAAAACTGTTGTTACTTATATAAGTTAAATCAAAATTAGTTAAGCAAGAAATACTAGGTGGCATAATTGAATAAAAATAATTAAATATTGCTCCTAATTTATATAAATTAACAAAGGTATTAGTATTATATTTTAATGTATCTGCTTTTACTTTATCATTTAAACTATTAAAATATTCAATAGCATCTATTCTTTTAGCAAATGTTTTTTCTATTACTAAATTTTGACTCACTAATTCGTTAATTTTATTTTTTATGTTATCTATATCATTTTCAGAAATATTAAATGATGTTTTTATAAGAACCCCTTTATCAATAGAGTTACATATTTTTATAGTATTATTTACTCCATATAATAAATTAACAGCATATATTAAAGCAAAATATAAGGTTCTTTGATATATTTTATTTCCTGTTCTATCGAGTAAATCTATAAATTTTATATTACAATCTTTTGTAATTTTAGTATTAAGTTCTTCTAAATCATTATCAACATAAGCTGCTAAAATTGCAAACTTAAAATTATCTTTAAAAAAATTGCTTATTTCTAATAAAGATATACCACTTTGATATTCATATTGTTTGTTATTAATTGTTACCCTTATTTTATTCATTTTATCAATCCTTTTTATTTTACTAAAGTAATACGAGAACCATAATAGTAACTAACTCCATTGTTTACCTCAGAAATAAATA
>CAZAPU010000011.1:0-21712 GCA_964487215.1 uncultured Mycoplasma sp.
CAGAAGTACCAATTAAATATAAATCTTCGCCTTCTATTTTATACATCATATTTTCCATTTCTTCAAAACTCATAACTCCAGTTACAACTTCACTTCTAATCATAAAAGGTGGAATACAATAAGTAAATCCTTTGTTTATCATAAAATCTCTAGCATAAGCAAGTATACTTGAATGCAATCTAGCAACATTACCAGTTAAATAATAAAATCCATTTCCGCTTGTTTTTCTAGCACTATCTAAATCTAATCCATCCAACTTTTCTAAAATATCTGTATGATAAGGAATCTCAAAATCAGGAACAATAGGATCCCCAAATCTCTCTATTTCTACATTTTCACTATCATCTTTTCCAATAGGTACAGATGCATCAATAATATTAGGAATCTTCATCATTTTTTCTTTTATACTAATTTGGAGTTTTTCTTCATTTTGTTCTAAAGATACTAATTCATTATTTATTTCTGTAACTTTTGCTTTGCATTGTTCTGCTTCATCTTTTTTACCTTCTCGCATTAATGAACCAATTGTCTCACTAATATTGTTTCTTTCAGCTCTTAGTTTATCTATAGTTCCTTTTATTTCACGATTTTTTATATCTAAATCATATACTTCATCTACTAAAGGTAATTTTTGATCTTGAAATTTTTTCTTAATATTTTCTTTTACAATCTCTTTGTTATTTCTAATTAAATTAATATCTATCATAATATCTCTCCTTATAAAGTTAATTTTACAAAAAAATCATTTATAAGTCAATAAAGCATTATATATCTATCAATTTATTTCTATAAAAAAAGAGACTATCTAGCCTCTACAATAAGCTTAATTGCAGTTCTTTCCTCACCATCAATAGAAATATCTGCAAAAGCTGGAATACATATTAAATTTTTACCACTTGGAGCAACAAATCCTCTTGCAATTGCAATTGCTTTAATTGCTTGATTTAAAGCTCCTGCTCCAATTGCCTGTATTTCTACCGTTCCCTTATCCCTAAATACATTAGTAAGTGCTCCTGCTACTGAATTAGGATTAGATTTACTAGATACTTTAAGTGTGTCCATATATATTTTATCATTCCTTTCTATAATATAATGTATGAACACACTTTATATTTAAGAACAAAAAAATATTGTAACTATAGAGTTTCAATATTCTCTTTATTTTCTTCAGTTATTGGAAGTTCTTTTTCTTCTTCAACAGTTTTTGTTTTTTCTTCAAGAACTTCTGTTTTTAATTCTTCTTTCTTTTCTTCGGTCATATCTTTTATTTTTTCTAAATTATCTTCTAAATTAATAGTTTCTAATTTTTCTTCAATGTCTACTGTATCATCTTCTTTTTTTGGTTTTCTATAAGCAAGTATTCCAACTACTACAGCTGCAAGTAATAAAATCATACCAATTACTATTAGTACTGTTGGAAATTCAATTAAAGATTTTATATTAAACACACAACCATCTCCTTTTACTCTAAAATAATGATAACAAAAAACATATTATTTTGCAATAATTTTATATTTATAAAATTATACTTAACATATTTATTTTTAGAACAATTATTTAGGTAAAATTTTTAGTATTGCTTCATTTTTAAAATTTAACTCTTTTATTAATTTATTAATTTCTTTAATTGTTATATTTTTATAATCATCTATCTTATTATTTTTAAAATTACCATAATTAATAATATCATATAATAAACTACCACTTATAGCAGATATATTATCTAATTCTTTTATTTCATTTGCAATCCATACTCTTTTTGTTCTTTCTAAATCTTCTTCTTTTATTTTTATATTTTTTAATTCTTTTTGAATTGATTTACATAATTCATCAGGCTTATTTGTAATAGCCATAAAATTAACAAATACTTTATCATAAGTTAATTCTACTGAATAATTAAATTCTATGAATAAATCTTTTTGTAGTCCATTTTCATAAAAATTTGATGTATTTCCAAATAGTATTTTTAAAATTATTGATATATATTGATCTACCAAATATCTATTTTGTTTGAAACTATTTAAATTCATTTTATATCCAATAGCTAATTTAGCTGTACTAATATCCATTGTTATTGTTTCTTCTTTTTTATTTATAGTTATTGGTTCTTCATCAATTATTTTTTCAATTCTTGTTTTAGGATTTTTAAAATTTTTTAATTCATTTTTTATAATATTCATTGTTTCTTCAGGATCAAATTTACCTGCTACAATAATAAACATATTATCTGGTCGATAAAAAGCATTATAAGAGCTAATTAAATCTTCTTTAGTAATTCTTAAAATGTCCTTTTCAGTTCCTATTACCCTTTTACCATATGGATCTTTTTTAAATGTGTTTTTTCTTATTCTATCATACAATAAAATATCAGGATTATCTTCTCTCATTCTTGATTCTTGGATAATAATGCCTTTTTCTTTTTCAACTGTTTCATCTGTTATATCTATTTTTGTAATCCAATTAAGTAAGTATTCTAAGTTCTCCTTAAATTGATTATTTCCATTACAATAATAATTTGTATAATATATTGATGTACCAGCATTAACATCAGTACCTGAAGCAGAAAAAAATTTAAAAGGATGAATTATATCTTTTCTTTCAAATAATTTATGTTCTAAAAAATGAGCTACACCTGATGGTACTTCTATTTCTTTATTATCTACTTTAAACTTTGTATTACTATTTCCATATTTTACATTAAAAGAAATATAAAAACTTTTTTTATTTGGCATTGGAAGAAGAAATACTTCTAAATTATTAGGTAACTTATCATAAAATAATGTTTCTTCTAAATTATTTATATTAATCTTCTCCATTATCTTTCTCCTTTAATAAATAAATAAGATCTATTTTTACTTTTTTTGCTACTTTCATTATGTCTTCTTTAGTTATTTTTTTAATTGTCTTAATAGCATTGTCCACTGTATCAATTTTCAAATAATCCATACTAAAATAATATTCTGCTATTGAATTTTGATATTCTTCAAATTCATTTAATGAACTAATTATCAATTCTTTTGCATTATTAAGAATTTCTTCTTCAAAATCTCCTTTTATCATATTATTCATTTCTATTTTTATTGCTTCTATAGCATCATTTACAGTAGAAGCCATTAATCCAGTTTTTATAAACATTACATTGTCATTCTTTTGATAATAAGAATTTATGTTATAAGTAAGAGATTTTTTTTCTCTAACTGTTCTAAATAATTTTGAATCTGGATAATTACCTAAAATTGTATTATATAAAAACATTGTATACTTTTTTTCTACTTCAGTTAATTTTTTTAAGGACATGGCAATAATTAAAGAAGTTTGTTTAAATGGACCTTGTTCCATTATTTTCATTTCTTTTTTTGTTTTTGATTGATATTCTTTTACTATAGCAACTTTATCTTTTTTTCTTGTTTTTAAATCAATATTTTTTCTTATTAATTTTTCCATTTCATAAAAATCAATATCACCTACTACGAAAATATCTAACAAACTATTATTAATAAATTTTTGATAATATTCTGCTAAAGAATTTGAATCTATTTTTTCTAAATCTTCTAAATAGCCTTCCATATTATAAGAAAAAGGATTAGTATCATCTAATAATTCTTTTGCTTTCATCCATGAATAACTACTTGCATAATCTTTCATTGATATAATATTACTTTTTATTAAATTCTTTTCTATTTCAACTGTTTCATCATTAAATTTGTTATTATTTATATTAGGATTAAAAATTATATTTCTTATAAAATCCATTGATTCTTCTAACATAATATCATTTGTATATTTAGGATTAAGTATTGAAAAATTCATATCAGATGCAATATGATAACCAATTCTTCTATTTGATGCATAAAAGTTTAAACCATATAATTCTTCTTTTCTTATATTCATTAATCTTTCAGTAGGATAATTCTTACAAGACGAAAACATAACATTTAAAAGTAAATTTCTAATTGTTATTTCATCTTTTTTTATTTCATCTCTAAAGATAAATTTAAAAAAAATAGTCTTAAATTTATCTGTTTTTATTAATCGTAAATTATAAGAACCTATTTCTATTTTTCTATATTCCAAGCAAATCACCTCATCATTAGTATTAACTAAATTGTTTAATATTATTAAATTGATTCAAGTGCTAAAATAATTGCTTCATTAAATGTTGTTTCTCTATCTTCACTTGATAATTCTTCTTTTGTTATTAAACTATCAGAAACAGTTAATATACTTGCTGCTTCTTTATTATATTTTTTTGCTATGTAAAATAAAGCAAAAGTTTCCATTTCTACTCCAAGACAAAAATTTTCTTTGATTTTTGAATCAACAAAGTCATTATAAAACACATCAGTTGTATTAATATTACCTATTCTTATTTCTAAGTTTTTTTTAAAAGCAGTATCAATAATTTTCTGATTTAAGAACGAAGAACCTTTTATTAAATTTAATTCAATTCCTGATAATTGGCATGCAAAAGATGAAGTTGTATAAGCTTTCTCTACTAAAATTATATCTCTTAACTTTATTTCTTCATAATAGCTGCCACATGAACCAACTCTAATTATTTTTTCAACATCATACTCATTATACAACTCTGTTGCATAAATACCCATACTAGGCATTCCCATTCCAGATGACATAACTGTTACTAGTTTATCCTTATAATATCCAGTATATACCAAATTAAGTCTAACATTACTAACAAGCTTCGGTTCTACTAAGTATTTTTCTGCTATATACTTTGCTCTTAAAGGATCTCCTGGCATTATAACTAATTTAGCTATTTCTTCCTTTTTTGCACTAATATGCACACTCATACTATCAACTCCAATTATTCTTTTTATTCTTCGTATTGATCATTATCTTCAAGTTTTACTAAAACTGCTCTTGGTTTAGATCCATTTTGAGGACCAATTATGCCTCTTTCTTCAAGTAAATCTATTATTCTTGCTGCTCTATTATATCCAAGTTTAAATCTTCTTTGAAGTAAACTAGCACTTGCTTTACCACTAGTAATAACAAATTCTACTATTTGATCATATAAAGGATCATCATATTCTTCTTTGTCACCACTTAATGGACTACTTTTTAATTCTTGATCTTTATCTTCCGCACTTGCAAAGAAATTTTGATCATATTGTGCAGTTTGTTGTTTTATTACATAATCTACTACTTTTTCAATTTCTACATCACTTACAAATGCACCTTGAATTCTTTGTGGTGCTATACTACCCATAGGTAAATATAACATATCTCCTTTACCAAGTAATTTTTCTGCTCCACCCATATCTAATATTGTTCTAGAATCTATTTGTGATGAAACTGTAAAGGCTAATCTTGAAGGAATATTTGCTTTAATTAATCCAGTAATTACATCCGTAGATGGTCTTTGAGTTGCTACAATTAAATGTATTCCTGCCGCTCTAGCCATTTGTGTTATTCTCATAATTGATTGTTCTACTTCTTTTCCTGCTACAATCATTAAGTCAGAAAGTTCATCAACTATTACAACCCAATATGGTAGTATTCTCATTTTTTCATCTTCTGGTTTATTAATATTATATTTATTAACAAATTCATTATAACCTTCAATGTTTCTTGTCTTTGTTTCTTCAAATAAGTCATATCTACGATCCATTTCTGAAACAGCTTTTTGTAAAGCAACAGATGCTTTTTTAGGATCATTTACAACTGGTACTACCAAATGAGGAATACCATTATAAACACCAAGTTCTACTTTTTTTGGATCTACTAAAATAAGTTTTACTTCATCAGGTTTGGCAAACATTAATATTGATAAAATTATACAGTTAATACATACTGATTTACCAGAGCCAGTAGCTCCTGCTACAAGTAAATGTGGAGTTTTATTGATTTCACAAACTTGAACATTACCCATTATATCTTTTCCTAAACCTACACTAAGTTTAGTTTGAATTTTATTTTCTCTTTTTAGTGCTTCAAGTGTTTCTTTTAAAGTAACCACTTGAGCATATTCATTAGGCATTTCAATTCCAACTGTATTCTTTCCAGGAATTGGTGCTTGAATTCTAACATCCTTTTTTGCAAGTGCTAATGCTATCTCACGATTTAAGCCTAATAGTTTTGATAATTTTGTTCCTTGTAATAGTTCAAGTTCATATTGAACTACACTAGGTCCAATATTAACAGTAACAACTTCACCATGAATACCAAAATCTGCTAATGTTTGAACTAATTTTTTAGAATTGGCTTCTATTAAGGTACGATCAAGTGTTTTTTTGTTTTTAATTGGTTTATCTAATAAATCAAAACTTGGTAATATATAATTCTTATTTGTTTGGACAATTTCCTCTACATTAGTTTTTTCTTCTACTGGTATTGTATGAGTCAATTCACTAATGTTTTTAACCACTATTTTATCTTTATCATTAAATTCTTGATTAATATTATCATTTATTTTAAATTTTTCTGTATTATTTTTTCCCTCATATTTTGATTCTTTATTTGGTAAGATATCTTTTACTTTATCACCAGCAGTTTTAATAATATCAAAGATAGAGAAACCAGTAAATATCATTACTCCTGCTCCAATAAATATCCAAATCACTATATTCGTTCCTTGTATATCAAATAGTTTATTGAATAAACTACCAAATAATGCTCCTATGATTCCTCCACCTGTATTAGCTAATGTTGGATCAAAAATACCAGGTTTTATTTCTGAATTCATTATTCTAGTAATTCCTTCCATTAAGTAATCAACTGTTTCTCCAAGTATTTTTGTTATATCAATATTTACAAAAACAAACTTTTCATGTAATAAAACAAGTATTCCAATTACTACTAAATAAATACCTAAACTTTTAGTAGTAAAAAAGTTAACCTTTTCTCTTTTTATTATCATATAAATTCCAATAACTAATGTTGCTACTAAAAGTAAAATATATAAAGAGCCTACTAAAAACAAGGAAAATGAAGCAATTGCTTTACCAACAGGTCCATATTTTCCAATGCCTAAAATACTTATTAATACAAGTAAAACACCCATTAATTCAGGATAATTTTCAAACTTTTTTTCTTTACTATTACTTCTTTTTTTTCTCTTTGCCATAGATACACTCCTATCATCCTATAATTATTATAACATAAAAATTATTTTTTTCTATAAAATAAATAAAAAGATAAAAGTTTTTATCTTTTATCTTTTATATTTCAGTTACAACAGTAATTATCATAGGTATACAACCAGTTTCTTGATAAAAATAATTACCTAATTCTTCCCTTATATCATTCTTTATTTTAGTAAAATCAACTCTTCTACCAGATTCAGTATTATTCTCTATTACTTTTCTTGACATTTCACTAATATTTTTAACAATATCAAGATTTTCTTTTACATAAATAAAGCCTCTAGTCAATATTTGTGGTTCTGCTAATAAATTCTTTGTAATTTTATCTAGTGTTGCTGTTATTATAACAATTCCATTCTTACTTAAAAGTTCACGATCTTTAAGTACTAAATCTCCTATATCATCAGCATTTTTACCATCTATTAAAATTTCATCTGTTTTTATTAATTCTTTTTTATCATCAAGTTTTCCATCAATAAAAGTTACTACATCTCCATTTAATTTTAATAAAATGTTTTCAGGTTTAATACCTACTAATTCAGCTACAGTAGCATTCATATACATGAAGCGATACTCACCTTTAATAGGCATATAATACTTAGGAGACATTAAATTCATCATCATCATTAAATCTTCTTTTGAAGCATGATGTAATAAATGATTCTTAGTAGATAGACTAACTATTTCTACATTTTTTCTTGATAAATCATTTAATACTTTAAAATGTCTTTTTTCATTTCCTGGATAAATAGGTTCACTTATAAATACTGTATCACTATCTTTAAATGTAATATATTTATCATAACCATTTAATATTTTTTCTACACTTGCATAAGGATTATCCTTTTCATCCGATATAAGTATTACAACATCTTTATCATCAATATTAGTTAAATCACCTATTCTTTTCTTATCAAAATTTAAATAATTCAAATCTATCGCCATATTAACAATAGTTTGTAATTGCTTTCCCATAAGAACTACTTTTCTTCTAGTTCTTGCAATTTGGTCAAATATTTCTTGAATTCGATATAAATGTGATGGAAAAACAGAAACAATTATTCTATTATTACTTTTATTTAATAAATCCCACATATCTTTAGATATTCTATGTTTAGGACTAGTAAAACCATCACGATAGGCATACATTGATTCTGATAATAAACATAATACTCCTTGCTTTCCTACATAAGCCAATTTACCTATATCAGTTTTATATGGTCCAAGCATAGTTGAATCAAATACAAAATCTGTAGCATACACAATCGCACCATCATCTGTATATAGAACATATAAAACAGTTTCAGGTAAAGAATGAGTTACACTTATAGAAAATATTGAAAATCCTGCAACATCAATTTTTGAATGAGGTCTTATTTCTTTTAAATTAGTTGCCTTAATATTATATTCTTTTAATTCTTCATTCAACATATTCATTGTAAATTTTGTAGCATATACTGGAATATCAGGTAAAGATGTTAATATATCAGGTATTGCTCCCATATTACCTTCATGCCCATGTGATAAGAAAATACCTCTTATCTTGTCTTTATTTTCAATTAAATAATCAAACTTAGGTATTATATAATCAACACCTAACATATTAGCTGTAGGATATTTTAATCCTGCATCAAAAACAAATATATTATCGTCTACATCAACGACATACATATTTTTACCATTTTCATTTAGTCCTCCGAGACTAAATATTTTTATTTTACTCATTTTTTCTCCTTTCATAATATTAAAGTAAAAGACAACTATGTTTGTAATTATACCATAAAAACAAAAAAATTGAAAGATGTATTTGTCATTTTACTAGTTAAAACTTATTTACAAAAAAAACCTTAAAATTAAGGTTATTGTTATTTATTAATTTGGAGATATATTAATTTTAAAAGCAAAAGTTTTAGTTTCAACTTCTCCACTTTGTAAATTACCATTTGTTGTATAATCAATATTTGCTTCAGTATTATATGAATTACTTAACCATATTCTCAATCTATAATATTGTGTTGATCCAGCTACTCCATTTGGAGATATTGAAGTTGTATATAGTAAATAAGAATTTGTATCATTTACATATGCACTTAATGAAGATATTGCTGTTGGTGCTACTATTTGGGTATTAGTTTGATCAGTTAAATAAACTTTTACATAATCAGGATCTAATGTATTTCCACTTAATTCTTTTAAATAAATATTATAACTAATTGTTTTATCCTCTGCATAAATATTAAAATCAAAGTAGTTAGTACTTACAATACCTTCTTCATCACTTACTGGCATTGAATTATTTATTGTTAATCCCTGTGCCGCTTCTGTATATCTAAATACTAAGCCTCCAACTTCTATTGAATATTCTTTATCTCCAGTTAAATTAGCACGAAAGAAAGCATAACTAACCCCTACTAATAACACTAATGCTATTAAAATATAAAAAATTAATTGAAACTTATTTTTATTATCTTTCTTATTCATATTTATCAATCCTTATCTTACTTACAAAACAAGTTTATCATATCATTGTTTTTTATTCAATTCTTTCTTTTTTCTTTTTGTAAATATAATTATTAAAACTATTATTAATAATATTGGAATTAATATTACCGAAATAGCTATATTAATTGAACTATTAACATTATTGGTAACTGTTTCATATCTATCCAATAATTTTTGTGATTGTTCTTCTATTTCTTTATCTTCGAGATTATTATAATTTATAATAAATTCTTCTACAAGTTTATGTACTTGTTTATATTCTTTAAAATACTTGTTGTTATAAAAATTTAAGACTAATTTATTTGAATAATTCTTTTCATATAAATTTACTAATTCCTTAACAGTATCTGATACTTCATACAAAGGTTTTGCTAAAGATGATAATTCATATTTACTGTTTGTTTTTTCATATTGATATAAAAATTTATATAATTTTTCTTCTTCATTCTTTAAACCAACAATTTCCATACCATAATATAAACCATCAGCATCCTTACCAATTGAAATAGTTGCTGCAGGATATCCTAATACTGATGCTATTGATGATCCTGGAATAGATAAATTATCAACAGTTTCATCTACTTTTAATACCCTGTTTTTTGAAGATAAAAACACTAAAAAATCAACATCATATTTTTTATAAATATTTGTTACATAATTATTATAATCTTCTTTTATTGAATCATAATCTTCTATTATAGAAATATCTAAATTACAATCTGTTAAATAACTCCAAAGTCTATAAATATGTCCTTTATCTACAGTTAAATCATAAAAGTTTTTTATTTTTGATGTACTATCTTTAATATAATTATTAAATGAATAACACATTGTCCATCCACCTAATGTTTCTGTATTTACTTTTTCATATTTTTTCTTATAAAAATTTTTTATATGGACAACTTCAATATTATTTTTTTCTAATAAATTAATTGTATTTTTCATTAAATTTTCAGTTTCAGTATATGAATCTTCAACAAAATCATCTATTATTCCAATTTTAATTTTTTCTGAATTACTTATATTTTTAATATATGTATCCTCTTTTTTACCTTCCATCACTGCCATTAAAATTCCATTTTCTTTTACTGTTTTTGTAATAGGGCCTACTGTATCTCTAGTAATATCATAATTAATTATTCCATTATTACTTAAATTATCAAATGTTGGTCTAAATCCTATTACATTATTAGCTGCCGCTGGTAGTCTTAAAGAAGCATTTGTATCTGTTCCTATCCCAAGTAATCCAAACTGTAATGATACTGCAACTGCTGTTCCTCCTGAAGAACCATAACTACTAAAATATTTATTATATGCATTCTTAGTTATACCATAAGAACTTTCAGAAGATGCAGCCTGAAAAGCAAATTCACTCATATTTGTTTTAGCAATAATTATGGCATTGTTATCTTTTAAATATTTTATTATCTCTGCATCATCTTTGGGATAATTATCTTTTAAACTCTTAGTTCCATCTGTTGTTGGCATTCCCTCAACATCAATATTATCTTTCACTAATATTGGTATACCAAAAAGAATAGAATTTCTTCCATTTTTCTTATATATTTCATCTAATTCCTTTGCTGTTTCTATTGCTTTATCATTAATTGTAATAATTGTATTAAATTCATTATCATAAGCTTCTATTCTATCTAAATATAATTTTATTAATAATTCATAAGTTAAATAACCTTTATCAATAGCATCCTGTATTTCATAAATATCCATTTTAGTGATATCTACTACTGATTTATTATAAGCTTTTGGAAAAGAAAAAATATTAAAAAAACATAATAGTAATAATAATATTTTTTTCATATTATTCAGTAATAACCGTCGTACCTTTATTTTTTCCTTCTAAAATCAATCTTAAACCATCTTTGTCTTTTGCATCATATAAATAAAGAGGTATTTTATGTTTAGCCAATGCTGCTAAAGCTTCAAAATCCATAACCCCTTGTTTATTAATACCTGATTTTATTTGATTTAATAAAAGTTCTTCGTGAGTAATTTTATCTTTTTTTACTGCTCCTTCTTCTTTTGGATCTTTATCGTATATTCCATCAATATTCTTTGCCATTATTATCATATCTGCTTCTAATTCAATTGATTTTTCAATAACTACCATATCTGTAGAAAAATTAGGAACACCAAGTCCACCACCTAAAACAATTACTTTGTTTTTAGTTAAAGCTTTGCTTACATCATATTCATTATATTTTTTTACAATTCCTTCGATAGCAATTGCTGAAAATAAAATAGATGAAACACCATTTTTATTTAAATAATTATTAATTGCTAAAGAATTCATAATAGTAGCAAGCATTCCTATTTGATCAGAAATAGTTGAATCTATATTTAAATTATTTCTACCTCTCCAAAAATTACCACCACCTATTATCAAAATAATTTGATAATCTTTGTCTTTAAGTAATTTTACATCTTTTAACACTTCATTTAGCATTGAATCACATATATTTTTATCTTCTTTCAATACTTCTCCACTTATTTTCATTACTACTCTCATATATACCTCCTACCATAAATAATTATATAATAAAAATAGAAAAACAAAAATGTTTTTCTATTTTATTTCAATAACTTTTATTTCGTAACTACCATTTGGACTTGATACTGAAACAGTATCACCAACTTTATGTCCAAGTAATGCTACTGCTATTGGTGATTCATTTGATATTTTGCTTTCAAATGGATCTGCTTCTTGGCTACCAACTATTTTATATTGATCCGTATCTTCAGGATCATCAACATAAGATATTTTTACTGTATTTCCTACTCCAACTTTATTAGTAGTTATTTCATCAATAATTGTTACATTATCTACAACAGCTTGTAATTTCTTTATTTTAGCTTCTATTTCTGCTTGTTCATTTCTGGCAGCATCATAATCAGCATTTTCAGATAAATCTCCTAAAGCTCTTGCTTCTTTGATTGCTTGAATATTTTCAGGTCGTTTTACATTTATTAAGTCTTCTAACTCTTGTTTAATTTCTTCATAACCTTCTTTAGTTAGATAGATTGTTTTCTTATCAGTCATTTTCTTCACCTCATAAATTTTTTTGTTCCATAAAAGGATACTATTTTTTTAGCAATTTGTCAATAGATATAGAGCAAATACTATAATTTGACTCTAATCATATAATCTTTTTCTACAGGAATTGGAACTTTAATTTTTAATACTTGCTTAGCATGATTTGCACATAATATTTCATTCATATCTTCATCATATATTTTTTCAAGAACAAAATCCATATTAATATTATTTGGTCCAAATATATTAACTATATCTCCTACTTTAAAATAATTTCTTTGCTCAATTGTAGCAATTTTAGTTTTTGAATTATAATCAATAACCTGAGCTAAAAAATCTTGATTAGATGTTTCACCTGTATTTGAATAATATTGATCATTATAATCAGCTTCTTTGTTAAAGTACTGACTACTTGATTCACGATTCGCTACTCTACTAATTAATTTTAAATTGTCATTTAGTAATTTTGTAGTGAAGTTATTATTATAATATGCATCAATTAAATTTCGATAACAACTATTTACTGTAGCTAAATAGTAAGTGCCTCTCATTCTTCCTTCTATTTTTAATGATTTTACACCAATTTCAATTAAATCTGGAATATATTTACCTAAATTTAAATCCTTAGTAGCAATCGAAAACTGGTTTTTTCTTTTTCTATCTAAGTCTAAATTAAATCTACAAACTTGAGCACATCCACCTCTATTAGCATCTCTATTAGTAAAATAATTTGACAAAACACATCTACCTGAATAATTTGTACACATTGCTCCATGTAAGAATACTTCTAAATCCATTTTTGTTTCATCATATATTTTTTTTATTTCATCTTTGGTAACTTCTCTTGCAAGTACAACTCTTTCTACTCCTAAAGATTTATAAAATTTTACAGCCTCTGTATTACAAGTAGAAGCTTGTGTACTTAAAAATATTTTTAATTTTGGTGCTTTTTTCTTAATAATATCAATTAAAAATAAGTCACTAACAATAACTGCATCTACACCAACATTTTTTAATTCTTTTAAATATTTTTCAATTCCACTTATATCTTCATTATGAAAAATAATATTAACTGTAACATATATCTTCTTTTTTAATTTTTTAGCAATTAAACAAGCCTCTTTCATTTCTTCAATTGAAAAATTATTTGCATTAGCTCTTAAACTGAAATTCTTTCCTCCAATATAACAAGCATCTGCTCCATAAAGAAAGGCTATTTTTAATTTTTCTAAATCTCCAGCTGGAGATAATAGTTCTATTTTTTCCATACTACTTCACCTTATATATAGTTTTCTTATATAAAAAACCTGTATTAGTATTTAACATTTTACTAATAGTATTATCATATTCAATTAATTTTTCTTTTGTTAACATCTCATTATTAGCTTTATTATATAAATCTAATACAAATAAGAAATCCTTTTCTTTTAACTCTTTTTCATCAAGAATTAAATAATCAATATTTATTTCTTTAAATGTATTTATTTCTGTTATTGTATTTAAAACAGAAGAAGATAATATAGCTGTACCTTCTTTATATTCAATTATTCTATACTTCTCTGTTTTATCCTTTAAAAAATGTTTTTTTATAAAATCTTTTCTTTTTATATATTTAAAATAATTAGATATAAGTTTTCTTTTTGAAAAACTAATTAATTGATATCCAAAACCATTTACAAATAAAAACATATCTTTATTCCTATTTGCTATTTCTTTTATTTCATCTATAGTAATTTCAGAAGATATAACGGCTCCTTGAATATTATATTTATTATAAAATTCTAAAGTTTTATAATTTGTTACAAAAAAATTTTGATTCCATATTAATTTTGTTTTTAATTTTAGTTTATCTCTTAAACTAATCATTCCAATATCATAAAATAAAATACCTGCTAAATTTAATTTATCTATTTCAATTAAAATTTGTTTTAATTTTTCTAAATCTTTATCAAAAATATTTTTATCAATTGATAAAAATATTTCCTTGTCTTTCAACATTTTTTTTAACTTTAATAATGTTTTTATATCTACTTCAACTGTTGGATTTATACAAAAATCTTCCATACCAAAAATAAAACCATCTGCTGATGTTTTATTTAAATTTTTAATTGTTTTAGGTTTTACTATTATTTTCATTTTACATCCTTCTTTCAGAAACTGATAATCCATCTCCAATATCATAAAAATTAGTTTTATATTTTACATTTGTTTCTAAAAAAGAAATATAATTTTTTATTTTTTTTATTAAACTTCTTAATCTATAATTTTCTATTTCTTTTAATTCTTTTTTAACATAACCATGAAAAGAGATATTGTCCGTAATAACTGTACCTCTAGATTCTAAATTCTTTTCAAAGTGATCAAATATTTCTTTATTTTTACTCTTTGCTGCATCAATAAATATTAAATCAAATTTTTCTTTTATATTTACTTCTAAAGCATCTTTAAAAATTAGAGTTATCCTATCCTCTAACTTCATTTTCTTTATATTTTTTACAGCTTTCAAATATCTTTCTTGATCTTTTTCAATTGTTGTAATAGTAACATCAGGTACAGCTAAAGCCATCATTATTGCAGAATAACCAACAGCTGTTCCTACTTCTAAAATATTCTTTACTTTATGTTTTTCAATATAATTAGTTAAAAAATCTAAACTATCATCTACAATGATTGGAATATTATTTTCTATCGCAGTTTTTTTTAATTCAATTATATCTTTATATAAATTTTCTACCATTCGTACCACAAACCTTCATTTATTAATTTATCTATCATTTCTTGATGTTCTGAACTTGTTTTTGTAAAATAAACATCATTATTTTTATCTGCTACAAAGAATAAATAATCATTAGTATTTGGATAAATAGCAGCTTCTATTGATTCTTTAGATACAGAAGAAATAGGTCCAATTGGAAGTTTTCCAATCATACCAGGTCCTCTTGTATTGTAAGGATTGCTACTATCTATTTCACTCATGTATAAATCTCTTTCACTAACATCTACTTTAGCAGCATAATATGTAGTAACATCACTACCTAAACTCATCCCACTATTTAATCTATTATAAAACACTCCTGCTATATCTTTACGACTTTTTTTATCTATTCCTTCAAGTTCTACTACTGAAGCCATAGTTAAGAGCTCATGAACTGTATAATTGCTTGCTTCAATATCTTTTTTATAATTATTAAGAACATCTTCCATTTCATCTAACATAACTTCAAATATCTCTTCTACTGTAGCATCTTTACTACTAATACGATAAGTATCAGGAAATAAATATCCTTCTAAAGGATAATAAATACTGCTATTAGTTATTTCATCAGTTAAAAACCAATACTTTTCTATTAATTTATTAATATATTCCATATCAGCTGCTTTATTCATAACACTATCATAAGTATTATTAGTTTTTTCTGAAATAATTTCAGCCACTTTTCTCATATGAAGTCCTTCTTTAAAAGTAATAGTTATTTCAGATTCATTGTGTCCTCCTTTTAATAGAGTTTCAACAATCTCATCCATATCCATACTTGGACTTAAATAATAAGCTGCTGCATATATATTATCAACTTTCCTTATTTTTAAATATATTTTAAAAGCAGTTGTATTCTTTATTATTTTTTCTTCTTTTAAAATATTAGCTATTTCTGTAAAACTAGATCCAGTTGGAATAACTATATTATGTTCTTCATATTTACTCGATACTGGATTAAAGAAATACATTATCATTCCAACAATTGTAACAGCAATAACAAATACTATTGCTGCTATAATAATTATTATTTTTTTATTTATTTTCATCTGCTGTACCACTATTTTCTTCTTGCAAAACTTTTAAAGCTATTTCAATTACTTTCCATTCTTTTTCTGTTTGGATTGGTTCAAGCTTCATAATATTTCCTTCTTGAACAACAACAGCACCATATGCCTTATAATTGCCAGCCTCATCTGGTATATTATCCGTATATGCCAAATAATGCTTTTTTGGTTCTTTTGAATCAAATTCTAACAATTTATAGAAAGTCATTTGTTCCCCTTTTTCATTAAAACCAATAAATGTATCTTCACTTAATTCTTCTTTCATTTTATCTTTCCTTTCTATCTAAATAAGATTGCAAAATTACTACAGCAGCCATACCGTCTATTATAGTCTTTCTCTTTTTTCTAGAAAGATCTGCTTTAATCAAAATGTCTTCAGCCACTTTTGTAGTCATTCTTTCATCTTCTAATATTATTTCTTTATCTAAATATTTTTCTAATTTTTCTTTAAAAATAATTGTTTGTTCCGCTCTTTCTCCAATTGAATTATTCATATTCTTTGGAAACCCAAGAACTAACCCATCAATTTTTTCTTTTTCTACTATTTCCTTTATTTCATCAAATAATTTTTGTTCATCATCATATTTAATGTTTTTATAAAAATTAGCAATTAAACCTAATCTATCAGAAACAGCTAATCCTAAAGTTTTGGTTCCTAAATCTAATCCTAAATATTTCATAGATCTCTCAAATAATATTTAAGTAAAGTTTCAATGATTTTTTCTCTTTCAAGTTTTTGTATACAATTTCTAGCGGATTTATAATTTGAAATATATGCTAAATCTCCACTCATAAGATAACCAACTATTTGATTAATTCCATTATATCCTTTTTCTTCAAGTGCAATTTTTGTTTTTAATAAAGTTTCTGTAACCATATAATTTTCTACATCATCTACATTAAAAACAATAGTTTCATCTTTACTCAAAATTATCACCTCTCATAAAATATAAATTAATTTTATCATTTATAGAAATATTTATCAACCATTTATGCTTTTATTTTCTATAAAAAAATAGGATTTCTCCTATTTAATATTTTAAAAAATCATCTATCTCATTTAATTTATCATCTATCTCTAATAATGATATTTGATTATACTTTTTTTCTTCTGTTGGAAGTTGTTTTTCTTCTGATATTTCTTCCTTAATTATATCTTTTAATTCTTCTTTTTTAATCAAATCAACAACTTCAAATACATCTAATACTTTTTTCTTTGAAATAATTGATCCTGCTTTATATCTATCAGTTATAGGTAATTCAGTATTCTTAATTCTTTCTATTTCATTATCTTTTTTTAATCCAAATAATGCTTTTGAATCTGTAACAAATACCTTTAATATTTTATGAGGATTACTTTTAATTTCTCTTAAAATTAAAAGTCCTCTTCTTGCCCTTGAAGTTTTCTCAAATTCTGTTAATTTAACTCTTTTTCCAGTTTCCTTATCACTAAAAACAGTTACATATTCTAAATTACTATCAAATACTTCAGCTGATATTACAACATCATTTTTTAATGTTATTGCTTTTACTCCAGAAGACTTTATACCACTACTTGGTATTTCACTTTGCGAAAACCATAAACTATAACATTCTTTTGTAGAAATAATAATATCATCATAATTATTTAAGAAAGCTGCTACAACAGTGTCTTTTTCTTTTAATTTCATACAAGAAATTGCTTTAGAATAACGACTTACTTTAAATTCTTCAAGTTTTGTTTTCTTAATCATTCCAAGTTTTGATGCTATAATAATTTCTTTATTTATAGAAAAATCAGTTACAGGTATAACACTTATAATTTCTTCATCTTCGGTTATTTTTATAATATTACTTACATGTTTACCTAATTGTTTCCATTTTATATCTGGTATTTCATAAACTGGTATATATAAATAATTACCTAAATTTGTAAACATTAATACTGTATCTACTGTATTAAGTTCATATAATCCAATAATATAATCATTTTCTTTTAAAAGTGGTTCTTCTGTATTAGAATTATATCCTCTTTTTGAAGTTCTTTTTACATAACCATCTTTAGTAACTAAAACAATTACATCCTCTTTAGGAATCATAGCCTCTTCATCTATCTTTATTTCCTCTACTGTTGCTTCTATCTTAGTTTTTCTAGGTTCATTATATTCATCTCTAATAGCTCTTAATTCTTTTTTCATTATATATTTTAATGCTGCCTCATCTTCTAATATTTTAGTAAGAGCTGTTATTTTCATTTCTAAAGAATTTAATTCTTCTTCTAGTAATGTAACATCTGTATTAGTTAATCTATAAAGTTGTAATACTACTATTGCTTCAGCTTGTTCCATAGTAAAATCAAACTCTTTTACTAAATTTTCTTTTGCATCGATTTTATTTTTACTTTGTCTAATTACTCTAATTACTTCATCTAATATACTTATTGCCTTAATAAGACCTTCTACAATATGAAATCTTTTTTTTGCATGTTCTAAATCAAATCTAGTTCTATTTAAAATAAACTCTTTTTGAAAAGCTATATAACTATCAAGAATTTCAATAATGCCAAGAAGTTTTGGTCTTCTATTACAAATAGCAATCATATTATAATTATAATTTACTTGTAATTCTGTATTTTTATATAAATAGTTTAAAATAAGTTCTCTATTTGCTTCTTTCTTTAATTCAATAACTATTCTTAAACCATCTTTATCAGATTCATCTCTAACTTCTAATATTCCATCTATTTTTTTATCTATTCTAATTTCATCTATCTTTTTTACTATATTAACTTTTAATACTTCATAAGGAATTTCAGTAATAATAATATTATTTTTACTTTTATCTTGTTCAAAATCAATAGCAGCACGAACTACAACTTTACCTCTACCAGTTCTAAATGCTTCTTCAATACCTTTTTGATCTAAAGCAACTCCACCAGTAGGAAAATCAGGCCCCTTAATAATTTCCATTATTGTTTCTAATTTACAATTAGGACTATCAATTCTTTTTATTGTTGCATCTATTACTTCTCCAATATTATGAGGAGGAATATTAGTTGCATAACCAGCACTTATTCCTGTAGCTCCATTTACAAGTAAATTAGGATATTTAGCAGGAAGTACAGTTGGTTCCATAATTGTATCATCAAAATTAGGTGCAAATTTTACTGTATCTTTTTCAATATCTTTTAAAAGTTCATTAGCTATTTTACTAAGTCTTGCTTCAGTATAACGGTAAGCAGCAGGACCATCTCCATCTATAGAGCCATTATTACCATGCATATCAATCATTGGATTTTTTATTTTCCAACTTTGGCTCATTCTAACCATTGCTTCATAAATTGAACTATCACCATGAGGATGGAAATTACCAATAACATCTCCTACAGTTTTAGCACTTTTGCGATATGCTTTATCATAAGTATTGTGGCCAATATACATTGCATATAATATTCTTCTTTGAACTGGTTTTAGACCATCCCTAACATCTGGAATAGCACGATCTTGAATAATATATTTACTATATCTTCCAAATCTTAATCCCATTATTTCTTCCATAGAATATTCATATATTTTTTCTAATATTTGTTCAGTTGTATTTTTCTTAGTTTTCATTTTACCACCTTAATTTATTATACCTTAATAAAAGATTTTTTTAAAGAAAGTTTACAAAACTTTGCAAAAATAAGATGTTTAATAACTTAATGTATAACTGATTAACTTTTTATGATAAAATATACCTATCGAAGGTGATTTTATGGAAATTATTGGTGTAGTTGCAGAATATAATCCATTTCATAATGGACATTTGTATCATATAAAAAAAATAAAACAGTTGTATCCAAATAGCTTAATTATTGCAGTTATTTCTACAAGTTTTTTACAAAGAGGAGAAATATCTATTTTAAATAAATGGGATAAAACTAAAATATGTCTAGAGAATAACATAGATTTAGTAATAGAACTTCCTTTTGTATTTTCTTCACAAAGTGCTGATATATTTGCTAAAGGTGCTATTAGTATTTTAAACTATTTAAAAGTTGATAAAATAATATTTGGTAGTGAAACAAATGATATAAATAACTTAATAAATCTTGCAAAAACTCAAATTAATAACAAAAAATATGATTCAATTGTAAAAGAATATTTAGATTTAGGAATAAATTATCCAACTGCCTTATCAAAAGCATTAAAAGATTTTAATTTAAATATTATTGATACTCCTAATGATTTATTAGCAATATCATATATAAAAGAAATAATAAAAAATAATTATTCTATTGAACCTATTTCAATAGAAAGGACTAATAATTATCATAGTTTAGATACAAATAATGAAATAATTAGTGCAACTGCTATTAGAAATTTAATTAAAAATAAAAAAAATATTAATAAATATATACCTAAAAATATAAATAAATATATTTATAAAGATATTGATATATTTAAATTTTTAAAATATAAAATTAATAGTGATAAAGAAATATTAAGTACTTATCAAACAGTAGATGAAGGTATAGAAAATAGAATTATATCTTATATTAATAAAAGTAATACAATTGAAGAATTAATAAAAAATATAAAAACCAAAAGATATACTTTTAATAAAATCAATAGAATGTTAATACATATATTAACAAGTTTTACTAAAGAAGAAGCTAAAAATAATAATATATCTTATATTAGAATTCTTGGCTTTAATAAAAATGGTAAAAATTACTTAAATAAAATAAAAAAAGATATAGAAATTCCATTAATTACAAGTTATAAAAATACTAATAATAAAATATTAGATATAGAATATCGTATTACTTCAATCTATAGTATTTTAGTAAATGATAAAGATTTAATAAAAAAAGAATTAGAAAAGCCTATTATAAAATAGACTTTTTTAGTTAAAAATTTTTTTAAAATTCACCAAGCAAATGTAATTTCAAAAAAAACAGCAACAAAAGAAATAACAAAACAAAAAAAAACTGAAATATTGAAAATCCAGTTTCTATATTTCAGTTACTCTTTCTATCATATTTTTTTCACTATACTTTATCTCATATTCTTACCTTTTGGGTTTAGAAGTTCTTGAAATAAAATTGTAAACAATTTTATTTAACTATTGAAAAACGAGACCCGTAGTCGATGTAGCTGCCATTGCTGCTGTAGAAGCGGAACAAACCTGCATCGGTATTATTGTTGTAGAAGCCTCCACGAAGCAACCAAGGGTTATTGCCAGAAACAAAGTAAGCACCATTATT
>CAZAPU010000012.1:0-20932 GCA_964487215.1 uncultured Mycoplasma sp.
TACATAGCCTTGCCAAGGCTAGGATGCGGGTTCGATTCCCGTCATTTGCTCCAATGATAAATCTGTTTAAACTTTTATGTTTGAACTTTAATATACAAAATCAATTAAGAAATTGATTTTTTTTATTTAAAAAACACCCAAAAAATGGATGCTAATAACTACAAGTATATTACATTATAGTTGTTTTTTTAATTTTTTAACAGAACACAATTGTTCAAAATTTCCTTGTTCACTAATTATTGAATAACCTTGATTTTGTCTTAATTTTTTTCTTTCTTCTTTTGGCATAATTAAAACTTCATCAGCTATATCCATATGCAAAATTCCATCCAAATGATCCATTTCATGTGACAAAACAGTAGATTCAAATCCTTCAAATATATCATTTTGTTTATTACCATTAATATCATAATATTCTATAAAAATTCTATAAGGTCTTTTTACATGTCCTACATTATCTAGACAACTTGCACATGCTTTCCAATATTCAGTTAATCCTTCTCTGCTAAGAATAACAGGGTTTATTAACACTCTTGCTTCATTATAATTATTTTCTTCTTCAGTAGTTTCATCATTTTGTTTTTTGTTAATTATTTCTAAATTAGTATTTTTAAGATAAATTAATCTTTTTGGTATACCTAATTGTACAGCTGCCATTGCCATAACTTCGTTTTCTTTACAAAATTCTTCTAATATTTTTATATCATTTTTTAATTGCTCCAAATTTGAAAAATCTATTGAAGTGGATACTTGTCTTAAAAATTTTTCATTATCTTTTATTGTTATTGCTTTCATTAATTTGTACTCCTTTTTAATAAATTAAAATTATTATATCATATTTTTTTAATAATAATAAAAATAAAACTCATTAAGAGTTTTATTAATTATCCCATTACTTGTCCGCCATTATTGTGAATTACTTGTCCTGTAACATAGCTAGAATCATCTGATGCTAGAAACACGAAAGTAGGAGCAAGTTCATAAGGCATAGCTCCTCTTGCCATCGCAGCATCAGCACCTAATGATGGAATTTTTTCTTTTACCCAACATGCTGGTTGTAGCGGTGTCCAGAAAAAACCTGGGGCAATAGCATTAACTCTAATGTTTTTTAAAGCTAAATTTCTTGCTAATGCTCTTGTAAAACCTATAATACCACCTTTAGTTGTGACATAATCAATTAGTTGGGGATCACCATAGAATGTTGTTACTGAACTTAAATTAATAATTGAAGCACCGTTTTTTAAATGTGGCAAAGCAGCTTTAGTTAAATAAAACATTCCATATAAATTTACTTTTAAAGTGTAATCAAATTGTTCATCACTAATATTTTCTAAACTATCTTGTTGATATTGGACACCAGCATTATTTATTAAAATATCAATTTTTCCAAAATTAGTTAATGTATCATCAACAATTTTTTTACAAAAGTTTTTATCTGTAATATCACCAGATATTAATATACATTTACCACCTAACTTTTCAATATAAGATTTTGTTTCCATAGCATCTTTATGTTCATTGTAATAAGGAATAACTACTTTACAACCCTCTTTAACAAAAGCAATAGCTGCAGCTTTTCCCAAACCACTATCGGCTCCAGTTATAATAGCAACCTTATCTTTTAACTTACCACTACCTTTGTAATTTGGATTATCAAAAATAGGCTGAGGTATCATTGGATATTCCATTCCTGGTTGAATATCCTGCGATTGCTCTGGTGCCATTATTTTATACTTTGTAAATTTTAAACCTTCAGCTCCATAATATTTGTAATAATCATTTCCAAATTTATAATCATAATCCATAAAAGCCTCCTTGATATAATATATGTAATTGACCCATAAAGGTTATTTATTCTTTAAAAGTAATATCTTGGTTACTTGGTCCAAAAATACATTTACCATCTATATCAAATCTAGATCCATGACAAGGACAATCCCATGTCTTTTCTATTTCATTAAAAATTAAACTACATTTCAAATGAGGGCATAAATTGTATACTATATGTCTTTTATTATTTTCATCAGTATAAATAGCAACTTCTTTACCATTAATCTTACAAAATTTTATATTGCTCTTATAAAACACTTTATTTTTTACAATTTTATTTTCAATAAAAGATTTAATATTAAAAGCAATAAATAGAGGGTATTTAAAAATATTTAATTTTTTATTTCTTCTTGGATTAAAAAGGTTTTCATATTTATTATGTTTTTCTAGAATTAAATCACTTAATATTTTTCCAGCAATACTACCATTGGTCATACCCCAGGTATTATAACCTGTACCAATAAGCAAGTTTTTTCCTATATAACCTATATAGGGTAAATGATCTTCAGTCATAATGTCATTATTAGACCAAATGAAATCTGGTTTTAAATTCATTTTCTTTAAATCACTCAAAAGCAAGCTAAAATTATCTTTATTGTTATATTTAACTGATAAATTATGAGAATTATTTAAAAAAATAAAGTATTTATTTATATCTTCATGATATCTAATAGAAGTAATTGGTTTTGATACAGTTATAGCTGAAAAATTTTTAGTGTCCTTTATTTTTGTTGCTGAAAGATAGGATTTTTCAATATATGTTCTTAAAGGTAATAAGAAAGGAATAGTAAAATAAGGATAATGTGAAGCAATAACTATTTTTTTAGCAGTTATAGTTTTATTATTTACTTTACAGATATAATTAATGTTATCCTTTTCTATTGATGTTACACATGAATTTTCATAAATATTTATACCATTTTTTATAATAATATCTTTTAAACTATTTAAATATTTTATTGGATGAAATACTGCAGTATTATCAACACTAATTGCATATTTACAATAAATATTAATAGGCAATTTATTGTGCTTTTTGTATTCAATATTTAGTTTTTTTAGCATTTTTTCTTCTTTTTTTATTGTTTTTATTTGATTAATTTTATTAGTATAAATATAAGATGCAACTTTTTTAAAATTACAGTCAATATTATGCTTATTTACAATATCTTCAACTATTTTAATTGCATCTTTTTGTGATTCATAATATATTTTGGCTTTATTTTTTAATTTTGAATAAATATTATCTTGTAAATAAGTTAATTTGCCCGTTGTTTTAGAACTAACAGCATGAGCTATCAAGTTTTTTTCTACAACACATACTTGTAAATTATGATCTATTAAATGATAAGCAGTACTTAATCCTGTAATACCACCACCAATTATTAAAACATCTACTTTTATATTTTTATTTAGTTTTATTGGATTTTTGAATTTTATATTTTCTAACCAAATTGGTTTGTTTTTCATTTTGATCACCATTATTTATTATTAACTAATTTTATTATTTTATTTTATTAATTTATTAATATATGTTAAAATATGTTAGGCGGGAAGTGATAAGATGTTAAAAGCAAATAATTTAGGAATTAGTTTTAATGGAAAATCATTATTTAATGATGTAAATTTAGAATTCAAAGATGATAATTGTTATGGCATAATAGGTGCAAATGGAGCAGGTAAATCAACTTTCTTGCGAATACTAAGTGGTGAACTTGATTCTACTAAAGGGGAAGTAATAATCGGTAAGGGTGAACGATTATCTGTTTTAAAACAAAATCATAACGAATTTGATGAATATAAAGTAATAGATACAGTTATTATGGGTAATACAGTTTTATATAATATAATGATTGAGAAAAATAATTTATATATGAAAGAAAATTTTACTGATGCAGATGGTATAAAAGTAGGGGAATTAGAGGAAAAATTTGCTTCAATGAATGGTTGGCAAGCCGAAAGTGATGCAGCAACATTGCTAGCAGGATTAGGTATAAAAACTGATAAATTAGAAATGAAGATGAGCGAGTTAAAAGATACAGATAAAGTAAAAGTATTATTAGCTAGAGCTTTATTTGGTAATCCAGATGTTTTACTTTTAGATGAACCTACTAATGGACTTGATAGTAAAAGTAAAATGTGGTTAGAAGAATTTCTTATTAACTTTAAAAATACAGTTTTAGTAGTATCCCATGATAGACATTTTTTAAATAAAGTTTGTACTCATATGTTAGACATAGATTTTGGTAAAATAACTTTATTTTTAGGTAACTATGATTTTTGGTATCAAACAAGTAAATTAATTGAACAACAAATGAAACAAACTAATAAGAAAAAGGAAGAAAAAATTAAAGAGTTAGAAGATTTTATTAGAAGATTTAGTGCTAATGCAAGTAAATCAAAACAAGCCACTAGTAGAAAAAAATCTTTAGAAAAAATAAAATTGGATGAGATTGTGGCATCTAATAGAAAATATCCTTATATTAATTTTGAAATAGAGAGACCTTTAGGAAAAGAAGTAATAACTTTAGAAAATATAAGTTATGCTTTAGATGGAAAAGTATTATTAAAAAACATGAATCTAACAATTAGACCTAATGATAAAATTGCTTTAATTGGAAATAATGAAATAGCTAAAACAGCCTTATTAAATATAATTTCAGGAGTTATAAAACCAGATAATGGTACAGTAAAATATGGATCAACAGTAAAACTTTCATATTATGAAAAAAATCATGATAAATATTTTACTAAAGATTGTGATTTAATTGATTGGTTAACTGAATATTCTTTAGTAAAAGATGATACTTTTGTAAGAGGTTTTTTAGGTAGAATGTTATTTTCCGGTGAAGATTCATTAAAGAAAATAAAAGTTTTATCAGGTGGAGAAAAAGTTAGATGTATGTTTTCAAAAATTATGTTAGAAAAGTCTAATGTTTTATTAATGGATGAACCTACTAATCATTTAGATATCGAGTCAATTACTTCATTAAATGAAGGACTAATAAAATTTAATGGAGTAGTAATCATTTCAACATTTGATCAACAAATAATTGAAACAGTTAGTAATAGATTAATTGAAATAAGACAAGATGGTAAATATATTGATAAGGAAATTCCTTATGAGGAATACTTAGAAAAATATGGCCTTGATGAAAAAAATAACTCTTAAGAGTTATTTTTATTTGATTTTATAAGATTTTTTACTTAAATCTAATCCCAATAATTGTAATTGAATAATTATATTATTTATATCATCATTAGAAAAATTTAATTGTTTTAAATCTTTTCTTTTTAAACTCCATAAATCTTCTATTTTAACAATATGCTTTTCCTTTAATTTATTTTTTAATTCAATCGATAAATTTAAATTATCTATATTATTTATATCCATTAAACTAAATTCTTTTCAACTTGTTTTTTTACATAATCTTTTGTTTCATCAAAGGACATATTTAAAGCAATAGAAAATTCATTATATAGTAATCTTTCAGCTTTATTAAAGAAAATATCATCTTTTTCACCAATCTTTTTTTTGTTTTTGCTTCTTTCTTGATTTCTTAAATATGTAGTTTTAATAACTTTTATTAAATCTTCATGATTACCTGTATTTAATAAATTTTTATATTCATTTTCAAATAGTTTATTATTTTCAACATCAATTGCATTAATTGTAGGAATACTTTTTATAATTTTATTTGCTTCTTCTTTTGAAATTATATTTCTTATTAAATCATTACTATTCTCAATTGGAATTTCTATTTTTAAAGAATCATCATCCATTGGATTTAACAAATAGCATTTCATATTTTTACTATTAGTTTTTATATCTTTGATAATACACACATCTTTTTTGTAAACAACATAATCATTTATTTTATACATAAAAACCTCCCTATAAGAAATTGCTTATGGCTTTATTATACTATTTTTAAATGTTTTATACAAGGAAAAGTTGTTTTTTCTTTTTTATATAATAAGAAGGACTTCATATATTTTATTAATTACAGCAAAAAAAAACTACCTAAGTAGTTTTATCTAATTAATAAAAAGTAAGCTAGAACAATTAATCCTAAGATTATACGGTACCATCCAAAAGCTTTAAAATCATGTTTTTTAATATAACTTATAAAGAATTTAATAGCTAGAATAGATACCACAAATGCGGTAATCATTCCAATAGCTAGAATAATTATTTCACTATTAGTCCAAACAAAACCAAATTTAACAATCTTTAATAAACTTGCACCTAACATAACAGGAATTGCTAAAAAGAAAGTAAATTCAGCAGCAACACTTCTATTAGTTCCAATAATCATTGCTCCTACAATAGTAGCACCACTTCTTGAAGTTCCAGGAATTATTGATAATATTTGAAATAATCCAATCATAAGAGCAGTTTTATAAGTTAGTTCTTTTAAAGTATTAATTTTAAAAGCTTTTCCAGTAGTCTTCTTTTCAATAATTATAAATAAGATACCATAAACAATTAATGCTATAGCAACAACTATATAATTATAGAAATTAGCATCAAACCAGTCATCAAATAGAACTCCAATAATACCAGCTGGCAAACAAGCAATAAGTACTTTAAACCATAAGCTCCAAGTATCTTTCTTTTCTTCTTTTGTTTTACTTAAAGCAAAAGGATTTAATTTCTTAAAATATAGAACAACAACAGCCATAATTGCACCTAATTGAATTACAACTGTAAACATTTCTAAAAATTCCTTACTAACATTGAGATGTAAAAATTCATTAACTAAAATCATATGTCCTGTACTACTGATAGGTAACCACTCTGTTATACCTTCCACAATTCCTAAAAATATTGTTTTTAAAATTTCTATGATATTCATAATTTACCTCCTCAATAATTATATAATAAAAAATTATATTTAGAAAGATTAAAACAATTTTTTTTGTATATACTATTTTTGAGGTGAAAAATATTATGATATATATTTATGATATTACACTTAATTTAAATAAAGAATTAATTGAATTTTTTGAATGGGAAGAAAAAGATTATATCTTATTCATTAGAAGAACGCCTATGTATAAAGTATCATCTCAGGTTATAAAAGATTTAATCAATAATAAAATAGAAATTTCTAAAGAACTCTTAGATACAATAAAAGATAAAACATTATTAGTTAATAATGAAAATATTGAGTACTTATGTTTATTTACAGATAATAAAACAATTATTGGAGTTGTTTTTAATAAAAATGGCACTGTAAAATATTTGTCAAAATTATTAATTGATGAAGAAGAGGAAGTATTAAATATTTCTTCTAATATAAAAGATCAAATTATAAATTATAAAATTATTGAATCAAAACAAAATAATTTAAATTATTTAACAAGAAAAGAAAAAAATATTAGAAACAATTTAAAAAAAGAAATACAATTTTTGTATAAAAATAATATGATTGATAAATTAAATTATTTTTATTATGAATATTTTAATAAAATATCTAATGATAAAGAAAAAGTATTTAATGAACTTATTAAGACAATAGAAAATAATTTTAATGATAAACATATTTGTTTATATGAAATAATAAAAATGTCTTATTTACATAAATAAAATACATTTTGTAAAGAACAAATGTGTTTTTATTTTGTAATATCTTTATTTTTACTTTAGTTTATTCTATAATATATTTAGGAGATTGGTATGAAAAATATATATGATTTAACAATAAAAGAACTAGAAGAATATTTTATTAAAATAGATGGTAAAAAATATAGAGCATTACAAGTGTTTGATTTTTTATATGTAAAAAGAGTTAATTCATTTGATGAAATGACTAATCTTAGTAAAGAATTAATAACTCAATTAAAAAAAGATTTTAGTTTTGAAAAAATAATTGTAGAAAAAGAACAAAAAGATGAGTTAGTTAATAAATATTTATTTAAATTAATAGATAATAATTATATAGAAGCAGTGCTTATGAGACATGATTATGGTCTTAGTTTATGTATATCATCTGAAGTTGGATGTAATATGGGTTGCATTTTTTGTGAAAGTGGAAGATTAAAAAAAGTAAGAAATCTTTATTCTTATGAAATGGTTCAACAAATAATAATGATTGAAGAATTAATTAAAGAAAGAATTTCTCATGTTGTTATTATGGGAATTGGTGAACCTTTTGATAATTATGATAATGTTATGAAATTTGTAGAAATAGTTAATCATCCTAAAGGAATTGCTTTAGGAAGTAGACATATTACTATATCAACTTGTGGAGTAGTACCTAAAATTAATCAATTTGCAAATGAACCATATCAAGTTAATTTAGCCATAAGCTTACATGCATCTAATAATGAATTAAGAAATAAAATAATGCCAATAAACAAAATTTATAACTTAAATGAACTTATAGATACAATAAAAAAATATATTGAAAAAACTAATAGAAGAGTTACTTTTGAATATATTATGTTAGATGGTATAAATGATAAAGAAGAAAATGCAAGAGAACTAGCTAAATTAATTAGAGGTATAAATTGCTATGTTAATTTAATACCTTATAATGAGAGTAGTAATTTTGAATTAAAAAGAAGCAATAAGTCGCAAATTATGAAATTTTATGATATACTAAAGAATGAAAAAATAAATGTAACAATAAGAAAGGAATTTGGTTCTAATATATCTGCAGCTTGTGGACAATTAAGATCAAATGTGGAGGGTTAATATGGATTCCGCATTTTTAACAGACCCAGGTAAAGTAAGAAGTCATAATGAAGATAGTGTAATTATTGTTGAAAATCATGAAGGAAACTATTTAATGGCTGTAGCTGACGGAATGGGTGGACATAGAGCTGGGGAAATAGCTAGTTCAATAGCAATAAGTTATCTTGGTAAAAGATTTACTGAATCATTTTCAAAAATGACTAAGAGTGCTGCAGTTGATTGGTTAAAATTAAGTGTAAATGAAATAAATACAATGATATTTAAATATACAGAAGAAAATGAAGAGAGCAAAGGAATGGGTACAACTTTGGTATTAGCAATACTTACTGATGAATATATATTGTTTGGTAACATTGGTGATTCTTCTGGATTTGTAATAAAGGATAATAAGCTTCATAAAGTTACTCACGATCATACATTAGTAAATTTACTTATTACAGCAGGAGAACTTACTGAAGAAGAGGCAAAAAATCATCCTAGAAAAAATATTTTAATGAATGCTCTTGGAATAAATGATCCAATAGAAATAGATATTTTTGATTGTAGTATGGAAATTGATGAAATAATGCTATGTTCAGATGGACTTACAAATATGTTAACAGATGATCAAATAGAAAAGACATTAACAAGTGATTTATCTACTGCAGAAAAAGTAGAAAGATTGATTAAAAAGGCAAATAATAGGGGTGGCAATGATAATATTTCGGTAGCTTATTTAAGAAGAAGTGAAAGGTGTGAGTAGTAATGGTTATAAAAGGACAAAAAATTAATGATCGTTATGAGATATTACAAACAATAGGAGAGGGTGGAATGGCTAATGTTTATTTAGCTAAAGATCCTATTTTAGAAAGAAATGTAGCAATAAAAGTACTTCGTGGTGATTTAGCTAATGATGAGAAATTTGTTAGAAGATTTCAAAGAGAAGCACTTTCAGCATCTTCTTTATCTCATCCTAATATTGTAGAAATATATGATGTAGGAGAAGATAATGGGAATTATTACATTGTAATGGAATATATTCCAGGTAAAAATTTAAAACAATTATTGAAAAAAAGAGGTAGTTTAACTGTTCATGAAGTTGTAGATATTATGCTACAAATAACTAGTG
Source organism: uncultured Mycoplasma sp. (assembly GCA_964487215.1). Taxonomy (GTDB): domain Bacteria; phylum Bacillota_I; class Bacilli_A; order RF39; family UBA660; genus CAG-611. The sequence goes on from CAZAPU010000012.1 coordinate 9,642, forward strand.
CTATGAGTGTTGCACATGATAGTATGATTATTCATCGTGATTTAAAACCTCAAAATATATTAATTATGGAAGATGGGGGAGTTAAAATTACAGATTTTGGTATTGCTATGGCTTTAAACGCAACCCAACTTACACAAACCAATTCCGCTATGGGTTCTGTTCATTATTTTCCACCAGAACAAGCAAATGGAAAAGGAGCTACTTTGAAAAGTGATGTTTATTCTTTAGGTATTATGATGTTTGAACTTTTAACTGGAGAATTACCTTTTAGGGGAGAAAATGCGGTTGAAATAGCATTAAAACATTTAAAAGAGCCAATACCTGAAATTAGAAGTATTAATCCAAATATTCCACAAAGTGTTGAAAATATAATAATAAAAGCAACAGCTAAAAATCAAAAAAATAGATATAATAATGCTAATGAAATGCATGAAGATTTATTAACTTGTCTAAATAAAGAAAGATTAGAAGAACCAAAAATGGTTTTAAAATACTCAGAGGGTATTTCTGATGAAGTTGCTTTTATAGATAAAGATAGTAATGTTGACAGTAGTATTGCTAATCAAATAAAAGATGACGATGATGATAAAAATAAAAAGATATTTATTTTTGGAGGTATATTAGTTGCTTTAGTAGCTGTTTTAGCAATAGTATTCTTTTTAGTACCTAGATTAACTGTAGTACCAGATGTAACAATACCAGATGTTTCTAAATTATCTGTTGTAGATGCAGAAAAGCAATTAAAGAAATTAGGCTTTGAAGTAGAAACAAAAGTAAAAGAAGAATCATCCTCAGAAATTGAAGCTGGTAAAGTAATTGGTACAACACCTACTATTGGTAGAACTGTAAAAGAAGGAACTGAAATAACATTAATTGTATCTACAGGTGAAATAACATATACAGTTCTTGATTTAACTGGTAAAAATTATCTTGAAGTAAAAACAGAATTAGAAAAAGTTTATGAACTTGTAGTTATTGTAGAAGAAAAAGAAGTAGAAAATACTAAGACTAAAACTTATGATGCTCAAGAAATAATTGGACAAAGTGCAGAAGTAGATGCTGTATTAAAAAGAGGAGATGAAATAACTTTATACATTCCTAAAGTTTTAGAAAAATATCCTGATATAGTAGGTGAAGGTTGGGATGTTGCAAAAACTGAATCATGGTCAAAAACAAAAGGCTTAGTATTAGAAATTGAATATCTTGAAACAGCAGATTATGAAGCAGGGACTATAATAAGTCAAAGCAGAGGTACAGATTCTTATATTACAGCAGGTGCTTCATTTAAAATTGTTGTTGCAAAAAAAATGCCAGAGGTTACTCCAGAAGAACCAGTTGAAGAGGAGCCAACTGAATAATGAATGGTCAAATAGTAAAAATAATTAGTAATGATTACTCTGTTTTAGTAGATGACAAAACATATATATGCAAAAGCAGAGGTAAATTTAGAAATGAGAACATAACTCCCCAAGTAGGAGATTATGTTTTCTTTGATATAGAAAACAATTATATTTTAGAAGTAAAAGATAGATTTAATAGTTTACAAAGACCCAATGTTTCCAATGTAAATCAAGCCTTTATAGTAACAAGTTTAAAGAAACCCGATTTTTCAGAAAACTTATTAGATAAATTATTAATTATTTGCATATTAAATAAAATTAAACCAATTATTTGTTTAACAAAAAAAGATTTATTGAAAAAGAATGAATGGAAAAAATTAAACAAAGTAATAAAATATTATAAAAAAATTGGATTTACAATAGTTTATAATACAAATATTAGAAAGATAAAAAAATTATTTAAAAATAAAACAACTGTCTTTACTGGACAAACAGGTAGTGGAAAAAGTTCTTTAATGAATAAATTAGATAAAAATTTAAATTTTGAAACTAATGAAATATCAGAAGCATTAGGAAGAGGAAAACATACAACAAGATTTACTTCTTTAGTGCAAATTGCAAATGGTAAAGTATTAGATACTCCAGGTTTCAGTGATATTGACTTAAGCATTTATACTAAAGAACAAATAAGAGATTGTTTTATTGAATTCAATAATTACAGTTGTGAATATCAAGATTGCTTACATCAAAACGAAAAAGATTGTGAAATAAAAAACAAAGTGCAAGAAGGAAAAATATTAAAATCTAGATACGAAAATTATCTTAAATTTATAAAGGAAGTGAAATAATGAAACAAGTATCAGCTTCAATATTATCAAAAGAAGATAAATATAAAAATGTAGAACTTTTAAATAATAGTAATACTGATTATATCCATTTAGATATAATGGATGGTAAGTTTGTTAAAGAAAAATTCATTACTCTAACTGAACTTAGAGATTTATTAAATAAAATAAAAAAACCAGTAGATGTTCATTTAATGGTTTCTAATCCTGAAAAATATATAGAAGTTTTAGCTTTATATAATGTAGAATTTATTACAATTCATTATGAAATAAAAGATTATCAAAAATATATAGATATGATTAAAAATTTAGGATTTAAAGTTGGATTATCTATTAAACCAAAAACTAATGTTGAAGAAATATATCCATTATTAGATAAATTAAATTTGGTTTTAATAATGAGTGTTGAACCTGGTAAATCAGGACAAAGATTTTTGAAGTATACAAAAGAAAAAATTAACAAATTAAAAGAAGAAATTAAAAGAAGAAAGTTATTAACAAAAATAAGTGTTGATGGTGGTATTTGCGAAGAAGTTTTTGAATATATAGAAAATGCTGATATTTTAGTTAGTGCTTCATATGTGTTAAATAATTTCAATAATATAGAAAAACTAAAAGAAATATAGAAAATTTTAAATAATTTATTTATAATGTTTTTATAAGGAGAAATAAAAATGGATATAGACCAAAAAAAATATAATATTATTGTGATAGTAATTATTTCAGTATTAGTAGCATTAAGTATAGCTTGTGGAGTATATTATTTTGTATTAAAAGAAAATATGAACAAACAAAAAGAACCAAATAACAATTTACCAAATCAAGAAGAAGTTAGTAATTCTAATGTAAATAATGAAGGAATGATATTATATAATAAATTTCAAGATGCACGAATTGTTCAAGAATTATTTTATGAAAAAGAAAAAACTACAGTTAATGATTTAACAAATACTCAAAAATTATCTTTTGCTTATTATTATTTGGAAAATAATAAAAAACAAACAATACTTTCCCAAGAATATTCTACTCAAGAATACATAACAGAAGAACAATATTTAATGGATAGTTATTATGAATTATTTGGAACAGCAACAAATTATAATTTTGAACCTTTTGGAGTTTGTCCTAAAATATCTAAAAGTGATGATACATCAAAAATTATAATAAGCTATACTTGTGGTATAGATCCATTTTACAAATCAGAACAATTTAAAAAAGTAACTAAAATTGAAGGAACAAATGATAAAATATATGTTTATGAATTAGTTGGTTTTCTTGAAGCAATTGATTATGATGATGCTTCAAACGGTAAAAAACTTTATAGTGATATAAAAAGAACTAATTTAGTAGCTTCTGGTATTGATGTAGATAATTATGATTTAACAGATTATCAAGAACAATTACCAACATATAAATATACATTCCAAAAAGAAGATAATAATTACTATTTTAATAGCATTGAAATAGTAAAATAAGAATATTATAGGAGAAATAAAAAATGGAAATGAATCAAAGTTTAAGTAAGAAAAAGTTAATAACAATGATTATTATATTATCAGTATTATTAATTGGATTAATTGGATATGTTGTATATGATAATTTCTTTGCAGATAAAGGAATTATAGAAGAAAAAACAAATAATGATATCAACAATAATAATGAAGATAATCAAGTAAAAACAAATTCATTAATAGGAACAGTAGGAGATATGTTAACAAGCATTAATAGTTGTGATTCTATAACATGTTTAAGTAATGGAACTTCATTGGCAATTAATAATGGAACATTATTATTTAAACTTTCTAATGGAATAGAAAAAAATGTTAGCAATAATATTAATGAAAAAATAGTTAATATTTTAAAAGCAGGAAGTTGTTCAGGTAATACTCAAATTTTCTTAATTACTGAATCAGGAAATCTTTATTATAATAAATATCAAAGTCTTGATACAAGCGAGTATTCTATGAATAATCTTTTATATGATGGAAGTTATACTGAAGATTCTTATGGAAACAAACTTGGAAGTGGTATTTATTTTGAAAAATATAATACAACTAAAAAAGTAATTGGATTAAAATCAAAAGTAGATGATAATGCTTCTTGTGCTTTTGCAACTCCAATGGTAATTTTTGAAGATAATTCGGAGGAAACAATTCAAACAAGATGTTTCCAGGGAGGAAATATTGTTTCAAATATCTTTATTGATTCTGAAAGCCATGATGAAATAGATTACTCTTGTATTCAAAAATAGAATAAAATAAAAACTGCATAATTATGCAGCTTTTTTTATAGTTCTTGCTTCCTTTGTAGAAATTCTAACCTTTTGTCCATCATCAAGTTTAACAACTTGTAAATTTAAATTTTGTTTCTTTTTAGTAGCTTTTAAACAATTAGGTCTTATATTTTTAACATTAGCTTTTCTATTTGATAAATTCTTTGCCATCTCGAGTCCTCCTTCTTAAATAAGCATTATAAATTTAACATAAAGTTGGTTAAAAGTCAATTATTTTCGCTTTCTTTCAACACATATTTTATCTTTAACACTATTTTTATTAAATGTTTCTAATTTATTACAATAATTCATTAATTTAAATGAATTTAATAAATATTTTAGATAAGATAACAATTCAAAAAAAGATATATTTTCAAAATCTGATTTATCTACTAATAAACCTTCCTGATAAGTTCCAAATTCTAAATTTTTTATTTCTAGGTTAGTTAATAATTCTTTATTATTATATATAACAATATAATTAGGTACATTAGAAACAAATTGTTTTTTCTTTTTATCCCAATGAATATTTTCATCTTCAAAATTAATATATAATTGTTTATCAAAATTATTTAAAACATAAAGTTTATTACTTAATACTTTTTTTAACATATAAATCTTCTCCTTTTCTATTTTAATATGTTAAAATAATATTAAGAAGGAGGTAAAATTATGTATAATCCTTTATATATAAAAACAGATTATAGTTTATTATCTAGTTTAATTAAGATAGATAATTTAATTTTGAACTGTAAAGAAAAAAATATTACTTCCTTAGCTATTGTAGATAATAATTTATTTGGTACGATGGAATTTATTACAAAATGTAAAAACAATGATATAAAACCTATTATTGGTTTAGAAATAACTTTAAATAATAATAGTGTTTTGTTATATGCAAAAAACCTTAATGGTTATTACAATTTAGTGAAAATAGAAACAATTAAAAATGAACAAGAATTAACTTTAGAAATATTAGAAAAGTATAATAGTGATTTAATTTGTATTTGTTTTAAAGAAGATATTTATTCTTTGTTAACTAAAATATTTAATGATACCTTTTTTGGAGTATCAAATAAAATAGAAGAAAAAGATAAAAAAAATGTTGTATTTGTTAACAAAACATTATATTTACAAAAATATGAATATAAATACTTACCATATTTATTTATGATAAGAGATGGCAAAACAATTGAAGATGGAATTGAATTTATATATCAAAATAATCATTTAATGGATTATGAAGAAGTTACTCAGTTAGTAAGTGCAACAGCAATAAATAATACTTTAAAAATAGCTGATATGTGTAATATAGAATTTAAAAAAGAAATATTTATGCCAAAATATCCAGTAGAGGATTCAAAGAGATTTTTAATTGATTTAGCTAACAAAGGATTAAAAAGAAGATTAAATAATAATGTTACTGAAGAGTATCAAAAAAGATTAAATTATGAATTAGATATTATAATGAAAATGCATTTTGAAGATTATTTCTTAGTTGTATATGATTATATAAAATATGCTAAAAAAAACAATATTTTAGTAGGACCAGGAAGAGGCTCTGCTGCAGGATCACTTGTATGCTATTCGTTAGGTATTACTGATGTTGATTCTATAAAATATGATTTGTTATTTGAAAGATTTTTAAATCCAGAAAGAATTACAATGCCTGATATAGATACAGATTTTCCAGATATTGATCGTGATAAAGTAATAGAATATGTAAAAAACTTATATGGCGAAAGAAAAGTAGCAGGTATTATAACTTTTGGTACTTTAAAAACAAAACAAGCTATTAGAGATGTTGGAAGAATACTTAATATAAGTATGAATGATGTTGATTATTTATGTAAAAAAATAAAAATGAATGAGTCACTTAAAGACTTAAAGAAAAGAAGTTTAGAAGTATCAAATTTTTTAGAAAGTGAAGATAAATTTAAATTATTATATAACATTGTAAATTTAATTCATGAAAATAAAAGACATACTAGTATTCATGCAGCAGGTATGGTTATTAGTTATAAAAATTTAGATGAAATTTTACCAATAATTAAAAACAATGATTTATATTTAACAGAATATTCAATGGAATATTTGGAAAATCTTGGACTTATTAAGATGGACTTTTTAGGTCTGAAAAATTTATCAATAATAAAAGATGTTATAACTGATATAAAAAGAGATTTAAAGATAGAAATAGATTTTAATAAAATACCATTAGATGATCAAAAAGCTATTGAAATATTTAAAAAAGCAGATACAATTGGTATATTTCAGTTTGAAAGTGATGGAATGAAAAAATTCTTAACTGATTTAAAACCAAATAATTTTAGTGAAATATGTGCTGCAATAGCATTATTTAGACCAGGACCAGCAGAAAATATACCAACTTTCATTAAAAGAAAAGATGGAAAAGAAAAAGTAACTTATATAACTGATTCTTTAGAAAATATATTAAAAGATACTTATGGAATAATAATATATCAAGAACAAATAATGCAAATAGCTAATGTAATGGCAAATTATAATCTTGGTGAAGCAGATTTACTTCGAAGAGCTATGAGTAAGAAAAAATATGAATTATTAAAAAATGAAGAAGAAAAATTTATTACTAACTCTATAAAGAATGGTTATAGTAAAGAAAAAAGTAAAGAAGTATATGATTTAATTTTAAAATTTGCTAATTATGGATTTAATAAAAGTCATTCAATTTCTTATTCATTAATAGCATATAAAATGGCTTATTTAAAAGCATATTATCCTAAATACTTTTATTGTAGTTTATTAAAAGGTGTCATCGGAAGTGAAAGTAAAACTTTTGAATATATACAAGAATTAAAGAAATTAGATATTAAGATTTTACCTCCTAATATCAATATAAGTGATGATTATAATTATGTTATAAAAGAAGAGGGCATATATTTACCTTTATCAACAATAAGAAATGTTGGGGGAGTAATAGCAAATTATATAAAAGAAGAAAGACAAAATGGATTATATAAAAGTGTCTTTGATTTTTTAAGAAGAACATATAAAAAAACCAATAATAAAAAAGTAATAGAATCATTAATATATTCACATTGTTTTGATGAGTTTTATAATATAACAACAATAATTAATAATTTAGAAAAGATAACTAATTATGTTGAACTATCAGTAGATTTAGATGAAAATATGTTAGAAGCACCTGAAATAGATATATTTGAAAATAACATAGATGATATTCTAGAAAAAGAAAAAGAACTATTTGGTTTTTATTTAACAAGTCATAAAACAGAAAAATATAAATTAATGTACAAAAATATTATAGATGTATCCGAAATACAAAAATATTTAAATAAAAATATAAACTTAATAGTTAATATCGATAGAATAAAAGAAATAAAAACTAAAAAAGGCGATAACATGTGTTTTATTACAGGAAGTGATTCAACAGGTACAATAAGCATTACAATGTTTCCAAAAATATATGATGAATTAATAAAACAAGAAATAAAAAGATCTTCTATTATTTTAATAAATGGTAAGATAGAAAAAAGATTTAATGAATATCAATTAATAACTGAAAAAATAAAGAAATTAAATTAAGTCCCTTTGGGACTTTTTTTTATTAAATAGAATAAAATTAAATAGGGGATGATTTTATAAAAAAAATTATTAAAATATTAACTTTGTTATTAATTTGTTTAAATTTAAATATAAAAGCTATGGCAAAAAGTATAAACCAAGAAAAGGCAATAACTACTTTTGAAGAATATGAAGAAAAATTTAATGAGTTTGATTATATTATTCTTATTGTAGCACCTTCTATTATTATAGGAATTGGAACGATATATTACTTTAAAAGAACAAAAAGATTATAAAAGTGTAAATTATATTTTAAAATATAATTTACACTTTTTTTATTTATCTAAATATTTATAATAGTATTCTTCATAAGTTAAGTTTGGATAATTATTGTGCATATCAGTTGCTACAGTTTCTCCAACATATCTATAATGCCAGCTTTCATACATAAATCCAGTAATACCTGTTTTACCATTTGGATATCTTAATATAAATCCATATCTATGTGCATTTTCTTGCATCCAAGTAAATGAATCTGTATTTTCAAAATACAACATATTACCACTTTTAGTAGATGAGACATCTATAGCTAAACCAGTTTGATGTTCTGAATGACCAGGTCTTGCTGTATCATTATCAGCATATTCTTGCCCAGAAGAAGCTACAACATTGTCATATAATTGACTTTGCATCGAATAAGGCCTATAAGCAGATTGCCCATACACAGGAGTACCATTAGCAATTGCATCACTTGCCATTTGCTCAAAATGTTCTCTTGCTTCTTTTCTCATTGTTCTTACATATGAATTTCCAAAAATAAAATAATCACTAGAAATAGTTTCCAAATCACCAGGTTCATATTCAGCTGGTAATTTAAAATATTTATTCATTAAAAGTAAGTTATCTTCACTTAGATCTGCATCATTTATATAACTATAAAAAGCATAATCAAGTCCAATATTTACATAAGTAACAACTGTTTCATAATCTAATTCAGGATGTTGTTCTTTATAAGTAAGATATCTATTAAAATTTTCATCTTTGTAATAAGAAATATTTTTTAAATCTTTATAAGGATCCTCTTCTTTTTCAATTTTTTCATTATCTTCATTGTCTTTATTATCCCCATTATTTTTATTATTTTTATCAGTAATAATGGATTTATCATTGAAAAGATCTTTTATATCATCAAAATATTTATATACTAATACAGCAGATATCATAAGAAGTGTAATAATAATAAAAATAATCAAATTTCTTTTTGCTTCCTTTTTTGTTCCTCTTCTCATAATATTACCTCCTAATAATATATTAACATTAAATAATATGAAAATAAATAAAAAGTAGTCTAAAACAATCTTAATTACATAAAAATTTAATAGAGGTGTTATATGAAAAAACTAATAAATTTTGTTCTTATTTTGTCATTTATTTTTCCTGTTTTTGTTCTTGCCGAAAGTGAAAATGATGTAAATATAACGAAAAATGCAACAGCTGCAATAATGATTGAAGCAACAACTGGAGAAATTCTTTATAATCAAAATGCTAATGAAAAACATAGTGTTGCATCACTTACAAAAATGATGAGTTTAATAATTTTTTTAGAATTTGTTGAAAGTGGTGGCATGACATATGATGAAATAGTTACAGTAAGTGAAACTGCAAAAGGTATTGGAGGAACTCAATTATGGTTAGAAACAGGAGAACAAATTTCAGTAAATGATCTTTTAAAAGGAATAGTAATGGCTAGTGCTAATGATGCAGCAGTTGCATTGGCGGAGAGAGTAGCAGGAACAGAAGAAGCTTTTGTTAATCAAATGAATAAAAAAGTAAAAGAATTAGGGTTAAAGAATACTAATTTTAAAAATTGTACTGGATTTGATGAAGAAGGTCATTATTCAACAGCATATGATATGGCAATTATTGCAAAAGAATTATTAAATCATGAAGATATATTTAAATTTTCAAGTGTTTATGAATCATACATAAGAGAAAATACAGTAAATAAAACATGGATTGTAAATACTAATAAATTAGTTAGATTTTATGAAGGTGCTGATGGATTAAAAACAGGTTGGACAGAAGAAGCTGGTTCATGTATGGCTGCAACAGCTAAAAGAAATGATTTAAGATTAATTACTGTAACCTTGGGATATGGTGATACAACGACTAGAAATGCAGAAACAATGGAATTACTAAATTATGGATTTAATCAATATAAAGTAAATTTATTATATAAAAAAGGTAGTGTAGTAGGCACAACTAATTTAGAAAAAGCAAAAGATAAAGAAGTAAAACTAATAGCAAGTGAAGATATTTTAATATTACAAAAAAAAGTAGAAGAAGAAATAAAATATAAAACAGAAATAAGATTAAATGATGTTAAATATCCAATTAAAAAAGGTGATAATTTAGGAGTTATTTATATAAAATCAGGAAAAGATATATTAAAAAAATCTAATTTAATATCAGAAAAAGAAGTGGAAAAAGTAAGTATATTTAATTTGTATTTTAATAACTTAAGAAATATATTAACAGGAAATTAATATATTTTTTTACATATGCTTAAATAGGAGGATATTATGTTAAAAAATATTGATTATAGAAAACTTATTATATTTATAATTGGAACATTCTTAATAGGAAGTTTTTTTGCTATTTTTATTAGTACTGGTAGTTATAGTAATTTAATAAAACCTTTTCCTATACCAAGTTATATTTTTCCTATTGTATGGACCATATTATATTTGTTAATGGCAATATCACTTTATATTATTAGTGAATCTTATAGTATAAATAAAACTAAAGCATATATATTATACTTATACCAATTAATTGTTAATTCACTTTGGACTTTATTGTTTTTTGGACTAGATTTAAGATTATTTTCTTTTCTTTGGATTATTCTTTTAATTGTTTTAGTAATATTAATGATAATAGAATTTATAAAAATAAATAAACTAGCTGGATATTTACAAATACCATATTTACTTTGGTTGTTATTTGCAGGATATTTAAATTTATCTATTTATATTTTAAATAAATAAATTTAAAAGAACACAAAGAATGTATAAAATGTAAATTATAGCTGCATATATATGTAATTTATATATTAAATTACATTTTTTTATTGTAAAAATATAATATTTTTGGTAAACTTAAATTATAAGAATAGGAGTGTGTTTATTATGGAAAATAAAAAGACGACAGTGTTAACGATAGTTGGAGTATTAGTAATGATAGTAATGGTAACAGGAATATCATTTG
>CAZAPU010000013.1:0-14095 GCA_964487215.1 uncultured Mycoplasma sp.
TGAAAAATCCTGATATAAATTATTTAGAAGAAAAAGATCCACAGTTATCAGTAATTGCATTAAAAGAAATGGGTAAATTATGGGCTAATGGAGATAATTTGAAAAATCCTTTAATAAGCCCTTTATATGGAGATGTTTCTGTCTTAAAAAATATTACATTATTTGTAGGAACACATGAAATATTGTTGCCAGATTGTCGTTTGTTTAAAAACAAATGTAAAAGAAATAAAATAAATATAAATTACTATGAATATAAAAAAATGAATCATGTTTTCTTATTGCAACCTATACCAGAAGCCAAAAAAGCATTTGAAGAGATAATAACAATAATAAATAAAAATTAAAAGTGCTTGAATAATAGTACTTTTTTTGATATATTAAGAATGAAAATAAGGTGATCTGATGAAGCAAATTGATAATAAAAATAAATTAAAATTAGCTGTTTTAACTATATTAGGTCTTCTACTAATAATTGTTGGGGTTACATATGCAATTTATGAAGCAAGTAATGGTGGTTTAAAAGAATTAATAATGACTGCAATAAAACCGGCATCGCAAATAAGTGTAAGTTATACAGAAAGTAATATAATAAATTTAACAAATACATATCCAATGTCAGATAGTGATGGGATATCACAAACAGGTACAAATTCTGTTATGTCATTTACAATATCTGCATCAGGTCAAACCAATTATGCTATTGCTTTAGATTCAATAGATGAAGATACTACTTTAACAGAAGAATTCGTAAAAATATATTTATTAAAAGGTAATACAGTAGTAAGTACATTTACATCAGGAGAAGGAAAATTAATAAGTGATTTAAAACCATATGCTATAACAAATGAGATAAATAATTATGCATTATATACAGATAATTTTTCATCACAAGGAAGCCAAGAATATACAATAAAAGCATGGATTGATGAAAGCTATAATTTAGCACAAACTGATGTAAGTAGTGGAAATACACATGGAGTAGAAACCGTAAGTGAAGTGTTTAAATTTAAAGTTAAAGTAATAGCTGCTGATTATCAAATGGCAATAGGAATTTCAGAACCAACTATAGAAAATATTGAGATAAAAAAAATTACTGAAACAGCAATGAATCCTACAAATAACAATATTAAAAGATTAAGTAATAATGAATATGCCGTTGCAACAGCGACAAATTTTCAAGATAGTATAATAGATGCTGGTGACAAATTAGAAATAAAACTGATTTATAGTGAAAATATTCAAGGAACGGCACCAACATTGAATTTAACATTTGGTGGAATAGAATCAATAAATACACCAACAGCAGGAGTTGTACATGAAAATACAATAACATATGAATATACAACCGCCACTACTGATTATGGTGCACTTGATATAAACTTAAGTGGTGGTACTATTGCAAATTTAAGTCAAATTTCTTCATTAAATGTTATATCAACAGCGGTTGGCAATTTAATTAGGGATTATGCAATTATTGATAGAATACAAACTTTTGATTATTCGGGAAATTACAAAAAATTTACAGTTCAAAAAGATGGATATTATGAAATTGAATTATGGGGTGCTCAAGGTGGAACTATTGTCAATAGTTCAGCTGGAGGAAAAGGTGCATATACAGTCGGAACATTATATATGCATAAAGATGAAGTGTATTATATATATGTAGGGCAAATGCAAAATACATATAACACTGAATCTTTTAATGGTGGTCTTGCTTCTGGTGGTGGAGCAACTGATATAAGATGCTTTTTAAACGAAAATGGTAAATGTGTAACTAATACAAATAATTTAAATTGGAGTGATGATTTGGGTTTAAATTCCAGAATAATGGTAGCTGGAGGAGGAGCATATAATGGACAGGGAATATCATCAATTGGTTATGGTGGAAGTTTAACCGGTTCATCTGGAACAACCGGAACGGGTGGAACTCAAGTTGGTGGCGGTACTAATTCTTCAGCTCCTTCAACAAATGCATCTTTTGGTAAAGGCGGAACTGGTTATGGAGGTGGTGGAGGCTATTATGGTGGAGCAGGTGCAGTAAATTCCACTGGTGGAGGAGGTTCATCTTTTATAAGTGGTTATAAAGGCTGTGTAGCTATTGAAAAACAAATAACTGCAGGAGGAACAAGAACACCTAAGACAATTAATGGAACACAGTGTACAGCAACAATTGCAGCAAATAATATTAATTGTTCCTATCACTACAGTGATAAGATATTTTCTGATACTGATATGAAATCCGGAGCTGAAGCAATGCCAACACATGAGGGAACAAATGGAATGATTGGTAATAGCGGTAATGGTTTTGCAAAAATAACATGGATTGAAAAAGTACCAACAGGGGAATTTAATTATAAAGTTAAAGGACAATCTTACACTATTCCAAAAACTGGGTATTATAGATTAGAAGTTTGGGGTGCAGAAGGTGGTACATCAAACTATAATGGTATAATTAATTCAGGCGGAAAAGGTGGATATTCAACAGGATTATATCATTTTAATAGTGATGATATAGTTTATGTTTATGTTGGTGGAAAAGGAAGTGACTCCTTTGCTAATGATAGTATTGGCTCAATAACAGCAAATGGTTTAGGCTATAATGGTGGTACTGGAGCAAATTATGTAGTAACTAATAGTGCATACGGTGGAGGCGGAGGAGGCACAGATATAAGATGCTTTTCTAACGGAAGCGGTGGATGCACAAGTAATTCAAATGATTTAGATTGGAATTCTACCATAGGTTTAAACTCTAGAATTATTGTTGCCGGTGGAGGCGGAGGAGGTTCCTCACATATGAGTACCCCTCATTATTCTGGAAGTGGTGGTTCCGGCGGAGGATATAAAGGTGTAAATGGAATAACTTCAAACAGTCAATATGGTGCAACAGGAACTGGAGGTACACAATCAGCAGCTGGAATTTGTACAGCCTCAAACTATGGTTGTCGAGATGAAAACCAAGGATCTTTTGGATATGGAGGTGGAATCAATATAAATTTAACTATCGATGTAATAGGCGGCGGAGGTGGAGGCTATTATGGTGGTAGTTATGGTTATTATGCTCCTGGATCTGGTGGTTCAGGTTATATAGGAAATCAAAATTTAACAAATAAACATATGTATACATATTGTAGTAATTCATGTGATCAATATAAATCAGTAGCTGAAAACACTTATACAGATACAACAACAAATGTTTCTGCAACAGCAACAAGTGATTATGCTAAAAGTGGTAATGGTTTTGCAAAAATAACATGGTATGGTACAACTTTAAATTAGATAAATAAAGAAGTTCTTTGGAACTTTTTTATTTTTACATTTTTTAAGGTAAAAAAACACAAATTAATAATAATATAAATAGTTTGTTGAAAAATTTAGAAATTACATGTTATAATTACATTAAATATACGGAGGTTTATATGGATATTAAAGATATAAAAAAACTTTATATTGAAGCTAAAGATAAATTAACGGATTTATGGAGGTTTCTTTGACCTAGATACTAAAGAAAAAAAAGCAAAAGAATTAGAAAAAGAACTAAATGAGGAAAATATTTGGAACGATAGAGAATATGCCAACAGATTAATAATCGAAATAAATGATCTAAAGAAAAATACAGTTTCAATAAGTGAATTATTAACAATTGTAAATAATAATTTAGAGACGATAGAACTTCTAGAAGAAGAAATGGATAATGATTTATTAAATTTAATGTCCGATGAAATTATTGATATAAACAAAAAGATAGATACTTTAGAAATAGAACTTCTATTAAACGGTCAATATGACAAAAGTAATTGTATTTTTGAAATACATTCAGGAGCAGGTGGAACAGAAGCTTGTGATTGGGCAAGTATGTTATTTAGAATGTATACTAGATATTTTGAAAAAAAAGAATATAAGTATTCTATATTAGAATATACAGCAGGTGATACTGTTGGAATCAAGAGTGTTTCTATTTTTGTTGAAGGTTTAAATGCATATGGATATTTAAAATGTGAAAAAGGAGTACATAGATTAATAAGATTATCTCCCTTTGATGCAAATCATAAAAGACATACATCATTTGCAGCAGTTTTGGTAACTCCAGAATTAACTGAGATTAATGATATAGAAATTAAACCAGAAGAATTAAAAATAGATGTTTATCATTCAGGTGGAGCTGGAGGTCAAAGTGTTAATACTACTGATTCAGCTGTTAGAATAACTCATTTACCAACTAGTATTGTTGTTACTTGTCAAAATGAGAGAAGCCAATTGCAAAATAAGGAAAAGGCACTTGAAATACTAAAAAGTAAATTAAAAATGATAGAAATAGAAAGAAAAGAAGCAGAACTAAATGGTTTAAAAGGTGATAATAAACATATTGAATTTGGTTCACAAATAAGAAGTTATGTTATGCATCCCTATTCAATGGTTAAAGATCATCGTACAGATATAGAAACAAGTAATGTTGATAAAGTTTTAGACGGTGATTTAGATATATTTATAGAAGGATATTTAAAAAGGAGTTAATATATGAGAAAAGAAGAAAAGAAAAAAATTACTAAAAAAGATTTATTTAGGTATCTTGAATTATTAATTGGACTATTTATTATAGCTATATCATTCAATCTATTTATATTGCCAAATGATATAGTATTTGGAGGAGTATCTGGATTAAGTATTATATTTAAAAATTTAATAGATCCATCTTTATTTATTTTTATTTCTTCTCTTGTTTGTTTAATTTTATCTTTAATGTTCCTTGGTAAAGAGAAGACAGCTTATTCTATAGTAGGATCATTACTTTTTCCTATTCTTATAAAATTAACTGCTAATGTTGGAAATCTTATTGTAATTGATGTAAATGATCAATTATTATTAGCATTATTTGGTGGAGTTACATACGGTCTCGGGGCAGGTCTAGTATTTAAAGCAGGATTTACAACAGGTGGTACAGATATTATTAATCAAATTGTAAGCAAATACGGTAAGGTATCAATAGGAACTGCAATGTTAATAATTGATGGAATGATTGTATTATCAGGAGCTTTTGTATTTGGATGGACAAAATTTATGTATGCAATCATAGTTTTATATATAATTAGTATTTTAACTGATAAAGTATTGTTAGGTATTTCCAATTCAAAAGCATTTTATATTATTACTACAAAAGAAAAAGAAATATCTAAATTTGTTATAGATGAATTAGGACACAGCATTACAATGTTTGATGCTAAAGGTGGATTTACAAACAAAAAAAATGTTGTATTATTTACGGTAATACCAACGAAAGAATACTATAAATTTAAAGAAGGAATTCATATGATAGATGAGGATGCATTCTTTACAGTTGTAGATTCTTATGAAGTATTAGGTGGAGAATAATGAATGAACTGCATGATAAAATATTAGAAAAAGTTACTAATAAGGATTATATAAAAAAATATGCAATATTAGCAGTTGCCTTATTTATTTCAGCAATAAATTATAATTTATTTATATTACCTTGTAAATTTGTAACAGGAGGAGCATCTGGAGTAGCGACCATTACAAAATATGTATTTAGTATTGATCCATCATTAATGACATTTTTATTATCATTTATAGTATTAATATTTTGTTACATATTTCTTGGCAAAGAAGATACCACTGCCGCAGGTTTTACAACAATAGTCTATCCTTTATTTATTAAAGCAACTGAAGATATTCAATATTTATTTATAATAGATAATGAATCAAAACTATTAATGGCTATAGTAGCAGGTATTATTAGTGGAATAACTATAGGATTAATTTATAAAATAGGTTTGAATAATGGTGGATTTGGTGCTATATCAAAGATAATTAGTAAAGCAATTAAACAATCTGTTTCTAAAATAAATTTCATTGTAAATATGACAATTGTAATAATAGGTGGATATTATTTTGGAATAAATATGATTCTTTATGCCGGAATAGTTTTATATATTAGTAGTATAGTTAGTGAAAGAATATTACTTGGTAATTCTACTAATAAAATGTTTTATATAATAAGCGATAAATATAGAATAATAGCTGAATATTTAATGGATGAATTAAAGCATGATGTTACACTTTTTAAAGTTAAGGGTAAATTTACATTAATAAATAAAAAGGCTATAATGACAATCATTCCTACTAGGGAATACTTCAGTGTAAAAGAAAAAATAAAAGAAATAGATAAAAAAGCCTTTGTTATCATTACAGATAATTATGAAGTTAAAGGACAAGATATTAAAATAAATAGTGTTAATTTACGAAAAAAAAGTTTAATTTCTAGAGTTTTTTCCGATAAAATAGTATAATTAAATGTGAATCAATTATAGAAAGTGGTGTGTATTATGGAATTAATTACGATGAAAAATGTTTTTAAAACCTATCCAAATGGAGTAGGAGCAATATACGATTTAGATCTTAATATTAATAAAGGAGAATTTGTTTTTATTGTTGGTGGATCAGGTAGTGGAAAATCAACTTTAATAAAGATGCTTTATCGTGAGGAAAAGCCTACTAGAGGAGAAATAATAGTAGGTGGAGTAAATGTTGCAAAACTTAGAAATTCAAAAGTATATAAACTTAGAAGAAAGATTGGTGTTGTTTTTCAAGATTATAAATTGTTGCCAAAATTAACTGTTTATGAAAATGTTGCATTTGCCCTTGAAGTTACTGGAGCAGATAAACAGGAAATAAGAGAAAAAGTAATAGATGTATTAGATAAAGTTGGTTTAAAAGATAAAGTAAAAACTTATCCTGATAAATTATCTGGTGGAGAACAACAAAGAGTTGCCATAGCAAGAGCTATTGTAAATAGACCAAAATTATTAATTTGTGATGAACCTACAGGTAATCTTGATCCAGAAATAAGTATGGAAATAATGAATATTCTTGAAAAAATAAATAAAGAACTAGAAACTACTATTTTAATGGTTACTCACGATATAAACATTGTAAAGAAAATGAAAAAAAGAGTAATTGCATTAAAAGATGGTAGATTAGTAAAAGATTATAAGGAAGGAACATATAAACATGAAGAGCTTTAGAATGTTTTTTAGAAGTATTAGAGATGCTTTTAAAAGTGTAATTAGAAATTTTAGTTTATCTCTAGCATCAGTTGCATGTATTACTATTACCTTAGTTATTATATCTTCTGCACTTATTATTTCAGAGAATGTTAGAAATTTTACTAATTTAATTAAAAAAGATGTTACAATAGTTGCATTCTTAGATAGTGATGTTACTACCGAAGAAAGAAAAACCTTTGAAGAAGAAATTGCTAAATTAGATAATATTGATACATATGAATACAAATCAAAAGCTGAAGTAAAACAAGATATGTCAGTTGATTATAAAGAATTAAGCGATGTATTAAATGATTGGAAAGAAGAAGAAAATCCATTAAAAGATACTTATACAATAAAAGTTAAAGATGTAGAAGCAATAAAAAACACTGCTAATTCTATTGAAAAAATAAATAAAGTTAGTACTGTTCAATATGGAGAAGGTTTAGTAGAAAAGCTAGTTGAAGTATTTGATGCAGTAGAAAAAGTTACAGTTATAGCGGCACTAGCATTAATAATAGTTACAATTTTCTTAATTATTAATACAATTAAATTAACTATTTTCTCAAGACAAACAGAAATTGGAATTATGAGATTAGTTGGTGCTAGTAATATGAGAATAAGGCTTCCTTTTGTTGTAGAAGGAATAGTTTTAGGTATGATTGGTTCTGTTATTCCAATAATTATAACAGTTTATGGTTATACATCATTATATAATTCATTTGGAGGAATATTATTCTCTTCATTAATAAAACTTGTTACACCAACACCATTTGTAATAGAAGTTGCAGCAGTAATTTTAGGTGTAGGAATGTTAGTAGGAATGTTGGGAAGTGCAAGAGCAGTAAGGAGGTATATAAACAAGCAATGATAAAAAATGTTAAGAACTTTGTTTTATTATTTGTTTTGTTAACATTTGTTATTGCAATACCAGAAGTATCTGCTGTTTCTATAGCTGATTTTAGAAATGATTTAGCTAAAATAAAAGAAGAGAAAAGACTTAATGAAGAAAACAGTGCAGCAACACAAGCAAAGATAGCAGCAGCTAAAGAGAAAGTAAATGAGATAACTAGAGATATATTTAATACTAATGAAGATATAGATAAAACGGAAAAAGAAATAAAGCAATTAGAAGAAGATATTGAAAGAAAAGAAGAACAAATAAAAGACTTGGTAGTCTTTCTTCAATTATCAAATAGTGAGAACTTTTATTTAAAATATATTTTCGGAGCAGAATCGTTTACTGATTTAATATATCGTGTTTCTGTGATAGAACAATTAACAACTAAGAATGATGCTTTAGTAGAAGAAATGAATGCATTAATAATTGAAAATAATGAAAAAATAAAACAATTAGAAGAAAAGAAAAAAGAATTAGCTGATTTAAATGAACAAGTATTAGTACAAATACAACAACTTGGAGCTCAAAGTAATGATTACTTTGAAGAAGGTGCTAATATAGATGAGAGAATAGCAGCGGCCGAAAGACAAATTCAATTTTATGTAGATGAAGGTTGTGGAGAAAACGAAGATGTAAATGTATGTACAAGTGCTATTCCGCCTGATTCAAGTTTTATCAGACCAACTACAGAAGGTGTAATAACAGATAATTATGGATTAAGGGACTATGTTTGCCCCAATTGTTCAAGATTCCATAAAGGATTAGATATTGGTGGTAATAGTGAGGGAACCCCGATATATGCAGTAGCAGCAGGAAAAGTAGTTGATATAGACAGATTCTATTGTGGTGGTAAAGTTTTAACTTTAGAACATGTTGTTAAAGGCGAATTATTAGCAACAAGATATTGGCATTTATATTCAATAAATGTTTCGGTTGGAGATATTGTTATGCAAGGCCAACAAATTGCTACTGTCGGTGGTGGAAATACTGCATATTATGATGATTGTAGTACTGGAGCACATTTGCATTTTGAAGTTTTAAGTGGTAACTACAATGCTAGTATTTATCCAGTAAATATAATGGATCCTAGATTAAGAGTTAATTTTCCAGCATATGGAGTATGGTGGTAAAATATTATTATAATAAGAGAATTGTTTATTCTCTTTTTTTTTGTTATAATAACAGCAGGTATTTATTGAAAAGAAGTCGAAAAAATAAGGAGGCATTATGAAAATATATAATACATTAACAAGAACAGTAGAAGAGTTTATACCATATAATGAAAAGCATGTAACAATGTATACTTGTGGACCAACTGTTTATAGTTTTTCTCATATAGGAAATTTAAGAACTTATATTTTTGAAGATATATTTGAAAAAGGATTAAATTACTTAGGATATAATGTAAAAAGAGTTATGAATATAACCGATGTGGGTCATATTGTAAATGATGATGATACAGGTGAAGACAAAATGACTAAAGGTGCAAAAAGAGAAGGAAAAACACCACAGGAATTAGCAGATTTTTATACAAAAGTATTTTTTAGTGATTTAGAAAAATTAAATGTAAGAAAACCAGAAATAGTAGAAAAAGCTACTGATCATATACAAGATTATATAAAAGTAATAGAAACTTTATTAGAAAAAGAAGTAGCTTATGTTGCTGGTGGTAATGTTTATTTTGATATATCAAAAGCCCATGATTATTATAAATTATCTGGAAAAGAAGCAAATGATTTAATAGTTGGTGCTAGAGATGATGTAGAAGCAGATTCATTTAAAAAGAATCCTTATGATTTTGTATTATGGTTTACAAAGAGTAAGTTTGAAGATCAAGAACAAAAATGGGATAGCCCTTGGGGTATTGGATATCCTGGATGGCATATAGAATGTTCTACTTTGGCAAGTATTTACTTAGGAGAGTATTTAGATATACATTGTGGTGGAGTTGATAATATATTTCCACATCATACTAATGAAATAGCCCAATCAGAAGCTTATTTTAATCATAAATGGTGTAATTATTGGGTTCATGGGGAATGGTTAATTGATGAAACTGGTAAAATGAGTAAATCAAAAGGAGAATTTTTAACAGTATCTTTGTTGGAAAGTAAAGGATATAATCCTCTATCATATAGATATTTTTGCTTAGGTTCACATTATCGTAAACAATTAGTGTTTTCTTATAATTCACTAGAAACAGCAGAAAAAGCTTATTTGAAACTTAGAAGCAAAGTATCAAGTTTAAATGAAGATGGAGAAATAGACCTAAATAAAAAAGAAGAATATGAAGATAAATTTAAAATGGCAATTTCTAATGATTTAAATACATCATCTATGTTAACTACAGTATATGATGTATTAAAAGAAGATATAAATGATAAAACTAAGAAAGAAATAATAAAATCATTTGATCAAGTATTAGGGTTAGATTTATTGAAACCAATTGAGAATAAAATAATAATAGAAGAACAATATATTTTAGAAAAAATAGAAAAAAGAAAAATAGCTAAAGAAAATAAAGATTATGCTTTAGCAGATCAAATAAGAAATGAATTATTAGAAAATGGTGTTAAATTATTAGATACAAAAGACGGAACAACATACGAAATACTGTAAAATATTGAAAAAGCAAAGCATGTTTATAATAAAAAATGTTGCTATTAATACAATTATTAGAACTTATAAATAAATAAGAAAGTACAAAAACACATTTATATTTATTTATAACTATAATATTAAAGGACTTACAAAATGTGTAAAGTAACATAATGGAGGTAAAATGAAAAGTTTAGAATTAAATTCTTTGTCATTAGCATATCTTGGAGATGCAGTTTATGAACTAAAAGTTAGAGAATATTTAATTAATCAAAAGATAGCAAAGATAAATGATCTACAAAAAGAATCATTAGAATTTGTTACTGCAAAAAAACAAGCATATTTTTTAGATATACTTTTAAAAAACAACTTTTTTAGTGATAATGAAATAGAAATAATAAAAACAGCTAGAAATAGTAAAACTCATTCAAAACCAAAAAATTGTGATATTTTAACATATAAACATGCTACAGCCCTTGAAGCAGTTATAGGATATTTTTATATTGAACAAAAAATAAATAGAATAGATGAATTAATGAAAGAAATAATAAATTTATAAGAGGTAATTATGTTAGTATATGGAAAAAATAGTTGTTACGAATATTTAAAAAATAATAAAAACATTAAAAAATTATATTTAGATAGAAATTTTAATGATAATTCTTTAATTTCCTTAATAGAAAATTTAAATATTAAACCTTATTTTTTAACTAAAAACGAATTAGATCAACTTGCAGACGGAAATCATCAAGGTATAATTATTGATGTAGGGGAATATAGGTATGCTGATATAGATGAAATAATAAAAGAAAATGGATTTATTGTAATTCTTGATCATCTTGAAGATACACATAATTTTGGTGCTATTATTAGAACTTGTGAAGCAGCAGGAGTTGATGGAATAATTATTCCAAAAGACAGAAGTGTTTCGGTAAATTCAACAGTTATGAAAACTAGTTCAGGGGCAGCAATAAATATGAAAATATGTATGGTAACTAATTTAAATCATACAATTAAATATTTGAAAGATAAAGGATTTTGGATAACAACAACTGATATGAATGGAGAAAATTATACAAATATTGATTATAAAGATAATACTTGTATAATAATAGGAAATGAAGGAAATGGAGTATCAGAGTTAGTAAAAAAATCATCTGATTTTATAGCAACTATCCCTATGAAAGGAAAAATAAATAGTTTAAATGCTTCAGTAGCAGCAGGAATAATGATTTATGAGGTAATTAGACAAAGAAAAGGATAGTGCAATATGAATTATATCAACGATAATGATTATGAATTAATATATTTAATAAAGGAAGATAATGAAGAAGCCTTAAATATTTTAGTAGAAAAATATCAGCCACTTATTAGAAAAATAGCTAGCCATTATCAAAAAAGTTACAATCATGTAAAAGTAGAATATGAAGAATTAATTCAGGAAGGTAATATTGGTTTAATAGAATCGATAAAATCTTTTAAAACTGACAAAGAAGTCTTATTTTTTACTTTTGCTTTTTTATGCATAAAAAGAAAAATATATAATTTTTTAAAGAAAACAAGTACCAATAAAAATATAGCATTATTAACTTCTATGTCCTTAGAAGAATCTATTGTGAAAGATTCAATAAACTATGAAGAACCACTAAACTTAATTGAAGATGAAAAATTTATAGATAATATTATTAATTTTAAAAATAATTTAGATTTTATTGATTCCAATATCTTTGAACTTAGATATAATTCTTTTAGTTATATAGAAATAAGTCAACTTTTAAACATAAATAAAAAAACTGTTGACAATAGATTAGTAAAAATAAAAAATAAATTAAAGAAATATCTACTACAAATAAACTAATTGTGCTATACTAAATATGATAGGTGTGGTACGATGAACAATATTATGTCGCTAAGAAATTACATTGATAATATAGATAAAATTGAACAATCTAATAAAATAGAGACTTTTTGTCGTCTTATGAAAAAAGTTTCTCAATCAATAGAAACTGAACAAAGAAATTTAATTAGAATAAATTTAGATGAAATAAATATAAATGTTGATACAAATGAAATAATTTTTCCTGAACAATTATTTAGTAATGATTTAGATAAAACCATAGCAGGATTTAATACAGGAATAAGTTTGGTGGCTGATAGAAAATCAACAAATGAACACAAAAAAGTATCTTTTGCATTAATGTTATTAGGATGGTATGTAAATCCTAATAAAAATTCTATTAATAGTGATATGGATGTTTTAGAGCATTTTGAAGAATATATGAGTAAAGTACCAAATTGGTTACATGATTTCTTTATAAATATATTTAGAAAAATGGATTATACAACTTCATTTAATGAATATTATGAAAATAATTTTACTAAAAAAATTGAAAATGATATTAAAAATACATTTTTACCATATAACTTAAATGAAAATCAAATGAAGAGAATAACTTCTTTAATAATAAAAGAAACAAAAAGAATAATAAGAGAAGGTGAACAAAATGAATAATTATGGTGATTATGAAGATAAAATATTAGATAATTTGCAACATGCTGCAAATAACATTGGGAATAAATTAAAATTAAATGATTTACTAACACAACAACCTATTATAGAACCTGAAATATCAAATAATGAAGGTGAAAAGGGTAACCAAATGAAAAGAGTAAGAAAAAATGATGGAGCCCAACCAATTAATCATGAGCCAAGCAATGAAGAACCAGTTAGTTCTCAACCAAATTATTTTAATGGGGCAAGCAATAATATTAGTTTTCAATCAAATTATTCTAATGGAATAAATAATAATGCAGCAAGTTCATTCATCTTAATAGTTTTAGGAATATTAGTTTTAATATCAATGATAGCCTTAATAACCTTTAAAGTACTAAACTATGTTGGAAAATAAAAGTTAAGAAATTAACTTTTTTATTTGCAAAAAAACACTTGCTATTTCATATAATAGTTTGATATAATACATCCGAGTATTTAATACTCCTTGCTTCTTATGAAGCCAAAAGTCCAAAAGGAGGTGGAAAAAATGAGAAAATATGAATTTATGTTTATCGTTAATCCAAATTTAGAAGAAGCTGCTATTAAAAAAGTAGCAAATGACATGAAAAATGTTATTACTAAAGCTAAAGGTAAGATTATTGAAGAAAAGGAAATGGGTCAAAAAGAATTGGCTTATGAAATTAAAAAACATAAAAAAGGATATTACTTCTTGTTTGTAATTGAAGTAGATGCATCTGCTATAGCAGAATTAAATCGTGTTGCTAATGTTACAGAAGATATAATTCGTCATTTAGTAGTAACCGTAGAAGAATAGAGGTAATTTATGAATAAAGTATTTTTAATAGGAAGATTAGTAAGAGATCCAGAACTTAGATTTACTGGATCAAATATTGCTGTTGCTACATCGGAAACTTCGGCTCTCGTAGGTCTCGGGTTTCTTATCATGGAATCAAGCATTTGAGTTGCAGTAATAACAGGCTTTCCTGCTTCATTGCATTTCCTGATCAGCATTTTTTGCACAAG
>CAZAPU010000013.1:14105-17123 GCA_964487215.1 uncultured Mycoplasma sp.
AACAAGCAGAAAATTGTAAAAATTATATAACTCAAGGTAGTCAAGTTGCTATTGATGGACGAATTCAAACTAGAACATATGATGATAAAGATGGTCAAAAAAGATATGTCACAGAAGTAGTAGCAGATAATGTTCAATTTTTAGATACTAAAGCAAGTCGTGAAATGAGAGATTCTTCATCAAATTCAGGAGCAGCAAATCCTTATGATTTTCAACCTGATGTTGATGTAAAAACTACAGATTTAAAAGAAGACCCATTTAAAGATTTTGGAGAAGAAATAAAAATTGAAGATGATGATTTACCATTTTAAAAGAAAGGAAATTTATTATGGCTGAATTTTATAGAAAAAAGAAAAAAATATGCTACATGTGTACAGGAAAAGAAATCAATTATAAAGATGTAGATATTTTAAAAAAATATATAAATGATAAAGGTAAGATTTTACCTAGAAGAGTAACAGGAGCTTGTGCTAAACATCAAAGATATATAGCAGAACAAATTAAAAGAGCTCGTGCAATTGCTTTATTACCATTTACAAAATAATTAAAGTACTTTAAGTACTTTTTTTGTTTATATGATATAATTTTGTTGGAGGAAGTATATGGATTTTAAATTTAAAAAAAAATATGGTCAAAACTTTTTAATAGATAAAAATATTACAAATAAGATAGCAATAATTATTAATGATAAAGATGATAGTTTAGTAATAGAAATTGGTCCTGGTGATGGAAGATTAACAAAAGAATTATGTAAGAATTTTACTAATGTATTGTGTTATGAAATAGATAATGAATTAGAACCATTATTAAATAATAATTTAAAGCAATATAATAATAAGAAAATAATTTTTTGTGATTTTCTTAAAAGAGATATTTTAAATGATATTAAGGAGTATAAGTATAAAAAATTATATGTAATTGCAAATTTACCATATTATATAACAACACCAATTATTGAAAAGATTATTGATTCAAATATATTAATAGATCAAATGGTATTTATGGTACAAAAAGAGGTTGGGGATAGATTTGTTGCTAAACCCAATAGTAGGGATTACAATTCATTAACAATTTACTTAAATTATTATTTTGATATTAAAAAAGAATTTATTGTTAATAGAAACAGTTTTATGCCTAAGCCTAATGTTGATAGTATTGTAGTATCATTTAAAAGTAAAGAAAATAAAAACATATTAATTAATGAAACATTGTTTTTCAAATTAGTGAGAGATAGTTTTAAATTTAAAAGAAAAAATATCCGAAATAATTTAAAAGAATATGATTTAAATATAATAGAAAATATATTAAAAAAATATAATTTTGATTTAACAGTTAGAGCAGAACAATTAAGTTTAGAAATATTTTGTGATTTAGCAAATAATTTAAGTAAATAAAGCATATAATTCTTTGGAGATGATTTATATGCTTTTTAATATTGGAGATTTAGTAACTAGAACTTCACATAATAATGATACAATATTTAAAATTATTGAAATTAAAGATAATATAGCTATATTAAAAGGGGTAAATATAAGACTGATAGCAGATTCTTCTATAGATGATTTAATTCATTGTGAAACTTGTGAGAAAGATATTACAAAAGATGATGATAAATTACTAGAGAGGATGAATGATTTAAATAATTTAGATAGAGATGAATATTTTTATTTACCAGGGAAAGTATTACATATAGATGCTGATAAAGAGTATTTAGATAGATGTATGGACTTCTATAAAGAAATGAATGTTCTTTCATATGGTTTAGTGGAAAAAGAAGCTGATATTTCTTATAAAATAGAAAACTATCTAGCACAAATAAAACCAGATATTTTAGTTATCACAGGTCATGATGCTTACTATGAAAAATTGGGTAATTATAATGACTCAAATAATTATAAAAATAGTTTAAATTTTATTAATGCTGTTAAAACAGCTAGAAAATATGAAAAAGATCATGAAAAGTTAATAATAATAGCAGGAGCTTGTCAATCAAATTATGAAGAACTAATAAAAGCTGGATCTAATTTTGCTAGTAGTCCTAAAAGAATAAACATTCATGCATTAGATCCTGCCATTATTGCTAGTAGTGTTAGTTTATCAAATAAAAATAAACCAATTGATTTAATAAAGATTTTAGATAAAACTAAATATGGAACAGATGGAATAGGTGGAATTATTACTAATGGTACAATGTATGTAGGATATCCACGATGAATATTGAAAAAATAAAGCAATTGATAACTAATAATATAAATAAAGAAGTTAAATTAAAATTTAATGGAAATAGAAATCAAGTAGAAGAATTTTCTGGAATAATAACAAGTGCATATAAATGTATATTTTTAATTAAAACGAATAATAATGATTTAGTTAGATCATTTACTTATACAGATATATTAATTGGTAATTTAGAAATAAAAGTATAAAAAAATATACTTTTTATTGTATTAAAAAATAATTTTATTTTAATTTTACTTATGAAAACACATAATTAGTCATTTGCATTATGTTTTTTATTTATTTATATTACTTAATCAAAGGAGAAAGTATGGAATATTTAAATGAAATAAAAAATGTAATAGAAAAGAATATAGTTAATCAAAGGAAATATGACTATTATAAAAATAGTTCATTAGTTAATACTTATTTTGAAGTAGGAAAATTGTTAGTAGAAGCACAAGGAGGAAGAGAAAGAAGTAAGTATGGAGATAATTTAATAAAGAATTGGAGTATTGAATTAACAAGTCTTTATGGTAAGGGATATGATGTATCAAATTTAAAAAGAATGAGACAATTTTATATAGTTTTTGAAAAAGGTGGGCCACTGGCCCACCAATTGAGTTGGACAAATATTTATAAATTATTATCAATAAAAGATGAAAATAAAAGGAATTATTATATAAATATGTGTATTAAACAAAACTTAAGTAAAAGAGAGTTAATATCATTAATAAAAAACAATACATATGAAAGATTAAGTTATAAAGATAAAGAGAATATCAATATTATAGCTAATGA
>CAZAPU010000014.1:0-16947 GCA_964487215.1 uncultured Mycoplasma sp.
GGCCCAACAGGCCCAACAGGAGCAACAGGATCTCAAGGTTTAATTGGTCCAACAGGACCAACAGGAGCAACAGGATCTCAGGGATTAATTGGTCCAACAGGTCCAACAGGCCCAACCGGTCCAACTCCTGTGGTAGCTTTAGATAGTACTTTAGTTGATAATGATGGCGAACAAACGGTAACTGCAGGTTCTTTAGTTAATTTAGGTACTGTTATAAATATGACAGGAACTTCTGCGATATACACAGCACCAGATACTGTTAGCTTAGCAGCAGGTACATATTATATTCATTATGATGCATTAATAAGTAATACTAGTACAGCAGGAGATGTAGGAGCATCATTATTAATAAATGGTGTAGTTGCAAATAATGCTGCTGAGTATGTTCCAGCAACAACTACAGAAACTCAAATTTCTTTACAACATAGTTTAACAGTTACTAGTACTACATTAGTAACAATTCAAAATGCTTCAACTGTGTCAAATCAATTTCATGACTCAAGTTTATTTGTTTTAAAAATAGGTTAGTTAATAAATATGACTAAATATAAAATATGTGTTTATGCAATATGTAAAAATGAAGAACAATTTGTTAATAGATGGTACAATTCAATGAAAGAAGCAGATGCTATATATGTATTAGATACAGGATCTACAGATAAAACAGTTTCATTATTACAAGAAAAAAATATTTTTGTTAAAACAAAAATAATAGATCCATGGAGATTTGATGTGGCAAGAAATGAATCTCTTAATATGATAGACTCTGATTATGATATTTATGTGTGTACTGATTTAGATGAAGTATTTGAAAAAGGTTGGAGAAAACAACTAGAAAAAGTATGGAAAAAAGATACTAATAAATGTCAGTATATTTATAATTGGAGCATAGATGAACTTAATAAACCTCTTGTATCGTTTTATTATGAAAAAATTCATGATAAGAACTATAAATGGATATATCCAGTTCATGAAGTATTAACTTCAAATTTAATAAATGAAAAAGTGGTAAAAACAGATAAAATAATATTGAATCATTATCCAAATAAAACAAAGTCTAGAAGCAGCTATTTAAAATTGTTAGAATTATCAGTTAAAGAAAATCCTGATAATGATAGAAATATGCATTATTTAGGAAGAGAATATATGTATTATAAAAAATGGAATGAATGTATTGATACTTTAATTAAACATTTATCTTTAAAAACTGCAACATGGAAAGATGAAAGATCTGCATCAATGAGATTTATTGCTAGAAGTTATATTAATTTAGGAAGATTTGAGGAAGCAAGAATGTGGTTAGATAAAGCAATAATTGAGACCCCTTACCTTCGAGATCATTTAGTAGAAAGGGCATTATTAGAATATCAATTAAATAATTTTGAAAATGTTATAAAGTATTGTTTATTAGCATTAGAAATTGAAAGCCATGAAAAAACATATATTAATGAAGTTTTTAGTTGGGATAATACAATTTATGATTTATTATCAATTGCTTATTATTATAAAGGTAATTATAAAGAATCGTTAAAAAATATTAATATAGCTATTTGTATGAATAGTAAAGATAAAAGATTATATAAAAATTTAGAAATAATACAAGAAAAATATAAAGAGGAGTAATCCTCTTTTTGTAAATTAATGTAAACTTGTAAAAAATGTAATTATTTTCATCTAAACTATTTACAAATTATAATAATTCATATAAAATAGTGGTAGACAGTGGATGATAGTGGTAGGAAGTGGTGATTATTATGCTAATGGGTGAATTTCATCATAATATTGATGACAAATTAAGAATGATAGTTCCTTCAAAGTTTCGCGATGAATTAGGAAAAAGTGTAGTCGTGACTAGAGGACTTGAAAACTGTTTATTTGTTTACTCTGAAGCAGAATGGTCTCAAATAGTTTCTAAATTAAAATCTCTACCATTCACTAAAAAGGATGCAAGAAGTTTCACCAGAATTTTCTTGTCAGGAGCCACTGTTTGTGAATTTGATAAGCAAGGCAGAATAAAAATTACTTCACCATTAGCGAGTTACGCCGATTTAACAAAGGAATGTGTTGTAATCGGCGTAAATGATCGCTTAGAAATTTGGTCAGAAGAAAAATGGAACAATTATTTTAAAGACAATAAAGAAAACTTATCAGATGTAGCAGATCATTTATTTGAAGTAGATTTTGAATTGTAGGTTATTATGGAAAAACATAAAAGTGTATTATTAGATGAATCAATTCAAGGTTTGAATATAAAAGAAGACGGCATTTATGTTGATATGACTTTGGGATTTGCTGGTCATTCAAAGGAAATCTTAAAAAGAAATAAAAAGGGGTTTTTATTCGCCTTTGATAAAGATATAACTGCTTGTAATTATAGTAGAGAATTATTAAAAGAGATTGGTAACAATTTTAAAATATTTAATACTAGTAATAGTAATGTAAAAAAAATGTTAAAAGAAGAAGAAATTACGGCTGTAGATGGATTTTTATTTGATTTAGGAGTTTCTTCTGTGGAAATAGATACTGCAGAAAGAGGATTTAGCTATATGAAAGATTCTACTCTTGATATGAGAATGGATCAATCTGCTGAAAAAACTGCTTATACTGTAGTAAATGAATATTTTCTTGAAGATTTAATAAGAATTTTTAGAGATTATGGAGAAGAAAAATTTGCAACTAGAATAGCAAAAAAGATAATTGAACAACGAGATATAAAAAAAATTGAAACTACTTTTGAATTAGTAGATATTATATCTTCTTGTATTCCGTATAAGGAAAAAAGAAATTCTCATCCTGCAAAAAAAGTATTTCAGGCAATAAGAATAGAAGTAAATAATGAATTAGATGACTTTGAACAAGCATTGAAAGATTCCTTAGAATTACTTAATGTAAATGGATATATATGTGTTATTTCATTTCATTCATTAGAAGATAGAATTTGTAAAAAGATATTTAATTCAGTAAGTGAGGTTGATCCTTTTATAAAAGGATTACCTAATATAGATAGTAATTTGTTACCTGATTTTGAGTTAGTAACAAAGAAACCAATAATTCCTAGTGATGCAGAAATACAAAATAATTCAAGAAGTAAATCTGCAAAACTTAGAATAATAAAAAGAATAAAATAGGGTTGGAGATGACAAAATGAGAAAGACAAAGAAAAAATTAAAATTAACAAAGGGTGAAAGATTTATTTATATCTTTACAATTATTTTATTGTTGTCTTTTCCATTCTTATCAGTTTTTTCTAAATCACATTTATCACAAGTGAATTATGAAGTTGAAGAGGTAAAAGAAGAAATAAGTGGTCAAGCCAAAACTAATGAAAGTTTACAAATGAAAATAAATGAATTAGCTTCATTAGAAAATTTAGAAACCGTTGCGAAAGAGATGGGATTAAGTTATACTTATAATAGTGTAAAAACAGTTGAATAAGTAGGTGAAAGAAATGAATAAAAGCAGAAACAATATAAAATTTAGTAAAATATTTATTGTTTTAGCTTTTTTTTGTTTTGGATTATTAGTTTATAGAGTTGGTTTTTTAACTACTGCTACAATAGTTGATGGTAGAAATATAAAAGAATTTGCAACAGCTAGAAGTGTTTATGAAAATACTATATTTGCAAAAAGAGGAAACATTTATGATAATAATGGCGATATTCTAGCACAAAATGTTTCGTCATATACATTAATTGCTTATCTTGATCCATCAAGAAGTGAAGGAGAAAGTAAACTATATCATGTAAAGGATAAAGAAAAAACTGCAACAGCATTAGCTACTGTAATAAAACTAACAAAAGAAGAAATATTAGAAATATTAAATCAAGATGATTTATATCAAGTTGAATTTGGTTTTGCAGGTAAAAATTTAACTGAAATAGAAAAAGAACAGATCGAATCTTTAAATTTACCTGGAATTGATTTTATTGAATCACAAAAAAGATATTATCCTAATGGTGATTTTGCTTCCTATGCAATTGGATATGCTAAAAAAAATGAAGAGGAAACAATAGAAGGTGAACTTGGCCTTGAATCATTATTAGATGAACAATTAAGAGGAACAAATGGTTTTACTTCTTATCAAGTAGATGTAAATGGTTATAAAATACCAAATACGAAGGAATATACAGTACCTTCTGAAGATGGAGATAATGTTTATTTAACGATTGATTCAAATATACAATTTTTTATTGAACAAGCAATAGAAGATGCTGAAAGTAAATATGATTTTGAATGGATGACAATTGTAGTAGCAGATGCTAAAACAGGTGCAATACTTGGTTCAACTCAAAGACCATCATATGATCCAAATGTTTTAGATATTGAAAACTACATAGATCTTACTGTATCAGAACCATATGAACCAGGCTCAATTATGAAGATATATACTTATATGGCAGCAATGGAAGCAGGTACTTATGATGGTAATAAGACATTTACATCAGGATCTTATAAAGTTGATGAACAAACAACTATAAATGATTGGAACAGATATGGTTGGGGAGATATTACTTATGATCAAGGATTTCAAGCATCATCAAATGTTGGTGTTATTAATATAATAGATAATTTTATTAATAAAACTATTCTTTATGATTATTTTAAAAGAATTGGTTTTGGAATAAAAACAGGCATTACTTTACCAAATGAGCAAACCGGTAAAATTAAATTTACTTATAAATCCGAAATATATAATGCGGGATTTGGACAAGGTATAACAACAACTCCAATGCAACATATTCAAGCTTTAACAGCTATTGCAAATGATGGTGTAATGTTACAACCATATATAATAAGTAAAGTAACTGATAGTAAAAATAATCTTATTTATGAAGGAAAAAGAGAAGAACTTGCAACAGTTGCTACTCATGAAACAGTAGGAAAAATTAAAGACTTAATGTATTTAACAGTAAATGGTGATTTCCCTGCTGCAACTGGTACAGTTTATAAATTAGATGGATATGATTTAATTGGAAAAACAGGAACAGCTCAACTTGTTAATCCAAATAATGGTCAGTATTATACGGATGAATATAATTCTACTAGATCATTTGTAGGTATCTGGCCAAAAGATAATCCTGAAGTAATAATTTATGCATCAGTAAAAAAATCAGCTAGTGGTTCTTATCCATTAATTAATTCAGTACAAACAACAGTTCAAAATGTAAGTAAATATTTAAATATATTTAAAGCAACTGGAGCAGAAATAATTGAAAATACAACAGCAGAAAATTATTTAAACAAAGAGGTAAAGGTAATAGAACCAAAACTAAAGGAACAAAAAATAAACTATATTATTATTGGATCTGGTAATAAAATTATTGATCAATATCCCAATAAAGGTTATTTGTTAGGACAAAATGATAAACTAATATTAATAACAAATGGAACAGATTATAAACTACCAGATTTAAGTAATTATAGTAAGACAACCGTAAGAGCTATTTGTAATCTATTAAGTTTAGATTGTACTTATGATGGATATGGATATGCTTATTCTCAAAGTATTCCTATAAATACAGTAATAAAAGAAAAAGATAAATTAACAGTGTCATTTAAAGAAATTTATAATACTGAATAAAGATTTATGCTATAATTAGAAAAGGAAGTGATATTATGAAAAAAGTTATATTAACAGGAGAAAGACCAACAGGACCACTACATATTGGTCATTATGTTGGTGCTTTAATGAAAAGAGTAGAATTACAAAATACTAATGAATATGATATATATGTATTAATAGCAGATTTACAAGCATTAACTGATAATTTTGAAAAACCAGAAAAAATAAGAGAAAATATCTTAGAAGTTGTATTAGATAATTTAGCAGTAGGAATTGATCCTAATAAAGTTACTTTTGTATTACAATCACAAATACCTGCTTTATATCATATACCTATGTTTTATGCTAATCTTGTAAGTCAAGCTAGATTAGAAAGAAATCCAACAGTAAAAAGTGAAATAAAACTAAGAGGTTTTTCAAAATCAATACCAGTTGGTTTTGTAAATTATCCTATATCACAAGCAGCTGATATTACAGCATTTAAAGCAACAGATGTTCCAGTTGGTGATGATCAATTACCAATGATAGAACAAACTAGAGAAATAGTAGAAACATTTAATAGAATATATAAAAAAGATATACTTGTAATGCCGAAAGCTGTTCTACCAGATAATGATAATTGTAAAAGATTACCTGGTACTGATGGAAATGCAAAAATGGGTAAATCTTTAGGTAATTGTATATACTTAAAAGATGATGAAGAAACAATTAAGAAAAAAGTAATGAGTATGTATACAGATCCAAATCATATAAAAGTAGAAGATCCTGGTCAAATAGAAGGAAATACAGTATTTACTTATTTGGATTGTTTTGCAAAAGATGAAGATTTCGAAAAATATTTACCTGAGTATAAAAATTTAAATGAATTAAAAGAAAAATATAAAAAAGGTGGACTTGGTGATGTAGTAATTAAAAAGTTCTTAAACAATATTCTTCAAGATGAATTAAGACCAATTAGAGAAAAAAGAAAATATTACGAAGAAAGAAAAAATGAAGTTTTTGATATGTTAGAAGAGCATGCCAAAAAAGCTACTGAATATACAAATAAAACTTTAGAAGAAATAAAAACTGTAATAGGTATAAATTATTTTAATGATCAAGATTTTAAAGATAAGTATTTAAAATAATTATTTGTTTAATATAAGCAATTTAAATCATACTAATAATATTGAAAGGATGATATTATGTATTATTTAAATTGTTTTTTTCTTTATTCAATATTTGGTTTTGGTTTAGAAACAATATGGGCAATAATAACAAAGAGTGGATTTAAAAGTGGCTTTTTATACGGACCATGGACTCCAATATATGGTATAGGAGCAGTAATAATTCTTTTGCTTTCAAAATATTTCTTTATGAATCTACATATGCCAAGATGGATTGAAACTATTATTGTATTTTTTATACTTGCGATTTTCTTAACATGTATAGAACTTCTTGGTGGAATTGCAATAGAAAAAATATTTAATACTACTTTTTGGAATTATTCTAATAATAAATTAAGTATTGGAAAATATATATCATTAAATATGACTTTTATTTGGGGTGTAATATCTATCTTATTTATTTATGTAATACATCCTTTAATAGATAAATTCATCAATAAAATACCTTTACCTATAACAATAATAATTAGTTTATTATTTATTAGTGATTTTATTTTTACTATGATTAATGGAATAAAAAAATAAAAGATTTTATAAATAAAAACATATAATTAAATGGTGAATTATATGTTTCAGAAAAAAACAAATGAAAGAATTAGATTTTTATTATTAGTATTTATTTTATTATTTTTAATTGTGTTAATTAAAATTATTTATATTCAAACAATTTCTTATGAAAAATTAGAAAAAATGGCTGATGATCTTTGGAGTAGGGAACTTCCAATAACAGCAGAAAGAGGGAAAATACTAGATAGAAATGGAGTGGTTTTAGCTGATAATATTACAACTACAGCTTTAATGATTGTTCCAAATCAAATAAAAGATCCTGTAAAAGTAAGTCAAGTCCTCAGTGAAATATTAAATGTTTCATATGATGAAATGTATAATCATATAACAAAAAATACTTCTATTGAAAGAATTCATCCAGAAGGAAGAAACTTAAGTAGTGAAGTTGCAGAAAAAATAAATAATTATAGTTTTCCTGGTGTATATTTGGTTAAAGAATCAAAAAGATATTATCCCTATGAAGATTTACTTTCTCATGTAATTGGTTTTGTGGGAATTGATAATCAAGGCTTATCAGGAATAGAACTCGCATATGATTCGTATTTAACTGGTGAAAATGGATTTATAAAATATTATAGTGATGGCAAAGGAAATAAACTAGAATTAAACGATGTTTATGTTCCATCAGAAGCTGGTATGGATGTTATGTTAACTATTGATTATAATATTCAAAGTTCGATTGAAAGGGAATTAAATAATATAGTATCAATGTTTAATCCTGATTCAGTTTTAGCAATAGCGATGAATCCAAATACTGGTGAAGTATTAGGCATGAGTAGTAGACCAAATTTTGATTCCAATAATTATAAAAATTATAATATGGAGACATTATCTAGAAATTTACCAATATGGTCTACATATGAACCGGGTTCTACTTTTAAAAACATTGATACCATTTCAACATTACACATAGTTTACATTAAATGAAAAAAATTATATATTAATAATTAAAATATGATATAATAATAATGAAAATATAGAAGGGAGAAAAAATCATGGGAAAACAAAAGAATGTTCAATTAATGACAATTGTTGTTTTGGCGGTTGCAGTATTAATTATGTCTGTTGGTTTCGCTGCTAGTGCATATACAAGAGACTTAAGTATTTCATCAGGTACATTAAATGTACAAGCATCTAAATGGGATGTTCATTTCAATACTAATTCTTACGAAGAATCAGCTGGTAGTGTAGAAGCTACAAGCAAATCTTTAACTGGAACTAGTATGTCATATAATGTTACATTAGAAAATGTAGGGGATTTCTATGAATTTACAATTGATGTAGAAAATCTTGGTTCATTTGATGCAAACCTAACTGGAATAACAATGAGTGCTCTATCTACTGAACAAAGTAAGTATTTAACTTATACAATAACTTACAAAAATGTAGATTATACAGCTTCTCAAAGCTCATTAACAAATCTTACACTTGCTAAAACAGATGGAACAGAACCTGTAAAAGTTAGAGTTGAATATATTCAACCAGATAATGCTGCTGATTTACCAAGTACAAATCAAACTGTTAATTTAACTGCAACTTTGACATATACTCAAGTACAATAATATAAAATGATGATTACTATAGTGCCAAAGGCACTATAGTATTTGTCGTGATTGGATGCTGATATTATGAAAAAAAACATAAATATGATTTATTTTTTCGAAATTATTATGCTTATATTTGTTATAATGTATAAATTCATAATATTAGATAATTTTAGAAAATATATGGACATAATTAATATTGCTTTTTGGTTAATAATTGCAATATTAATGCTTATAAGATTCAAATATCCTCGAGATAAAAGCTATTTTAAAGGAAGTACTATTAGATTGATAATAATTTCGTTATTTTCATATCTAATATTAATTTATTCCTTAGGTCTTTTTACAGGATTTACAAAATATGCTTTTGCGAGAGATATAATAAGTATAGTAAAAAATATTTTTCCGGTAATTATAATAATAATTTCGCAAGAAATAATAAGATATCTAGTTGCAAGAAATTCAAATAATAACATTAAACCATTGGTCTTTTTGATTTTTATATATATAGGTTTAAATCTTATAATGGAAATAAGTTATTATAATCTTAATAATTTTGAAAGTATCTTTAGATTTTGTTCAATTGTATGTTTGCCAATTATTGCAAAACAACTATTATACTCATACATAACATATAAAGTAAGTTATGTTCCGACATTAATTCTTAGAATAGCAAATGAAATATATGTGTTTGTATTACCGTTTTATCCCAAATTAAATGATTATTTAGTTTCTTTAACTGGGGTATTATATCCATATTTGGTTTATACCGTACTTCGTAGAACAATAGAATATACGGAAAAATCAGATTTGTATATAAGAAAAGTTTTTAAAAGAATAATTTTAATACCAATTGCAATAATAGTATGTGCTTTTACATTAATCGTCTCTGGAGTATTAGATTATAAGCTTATAGCTATCGCTTCAAATTCAATGTATCCTCTATATGAAAGAGGAGACACAGTTATTTATAAAAAGGAAGTTGGGGATAATGTAAAAGTAGGTGAAATATTAGTTTTCTATCGAAATGGAAAAGTAATAACACATAGAGTCAAATCAATAAGCAAACTAGATGGTAAATATCTTTTTGAAACAAAAGGAGATAATAACAAAACTGTTGATCAGTTTACAACTGACGAATCTAAAGTTTTAGGTGTTGTTAAATACACAATAAAATATTTGGGATATCCTGCAATATGGTTATCTGAAACAGTATTAAAAAAAGATTAAATAGGTGATAATATGAAAAATACTCAATATAAATTAAAGTCATATGTTAAATATACATTATACATATTCTTTTCTTTGTGCCTTTTTTTCATAACTGTTTATTCATTTTATAGAACTTATACTAGTAAAATAGTAGAAAAAATAACTTATAGTGTAATAGATAATATAGATTACAAAGTATATTTAAAAGATAATAATTTTTTTGAAACACCATATTTGGAAAAAGATTCAACATATATAAGTAGTTTAATAAAATACATTGATGTTGTATTTGAATATGAAACAGATTATTCTAAACCGATAAGTGGAAAGTATTCATATTATGTAGAAGCAACTTTACTTGCTAATAAAGCAGATGATCAAGAAAAAAATTATTGGTCTAAATCATATAAAATAACCGATATAAAAGAATTTGAAATAAATAATCAAGATCACTTTGAAATAAATTCAAATGTTAAAATCGATTATCAATTATATAATAATTTATTAACAGGTTTTAAAAAAGAATATAACTTGCCAATAGATGGTGTTTTAAAGGTACAATTAGTAGTTGAAAGTGAAGTAAAAAATGATAAAATAACGAAAAGTATTACCAATAAATCACATACTTATATGGAAATGCCTTTAACACAGGCTTCAGTAGATATAGGTATAAAAACTTCTTCTGTAAATAATGAAACCAAACAAATAGTAGAAAATAATTATGAATTAAGTAATAGATATAGAATGATTTCATATTTATTTACAGGAATAACATTAGTTGTAATTGGTTTATTTATAGTAAATATAAGAAATGATAGAAGAAAAACTAAAAATTATCATGCTGAATTAAGAAAAATACTAGCTACATATGATGGAATAATTGTTAATGTAGAACATCTCCAAGATTTATCTAAATACAATATTATCAATGTAGCATCATTTAATGAATTAATAGATGCTCATAGTGAAGTTAGAATGCCTATTAATTATTTAGAGTTAGAAAAAGACCAAGAAAGTATATTTATATTAATTAATAATAATATTGCTTGGGTTTATAGACTAACTAATAAATAGGTGTATGATGAAAAAAAGATTTTATAAAAATAATTTCAATAGGATTTTAATAACTATCATTGTATTGTTAGTTTCAGGAATTACAATAGGTTTTGCTGCTTATGATCAATTATTAACTATAGGTGGTAATGTAAATATTTCAAAGATAGGGAAAGTGGAAATAACTAATGTTACTTTATTAGAAAGTAATAATATTACTAGTAATACAATTCCCTATTTTTATGAGCAAAATCTTGTATTTGATCTTGAATTTACATCTTCAACTGAAAAGTCTTATGCTATTTATGAAATAACATTGATAAATAACTCAAATTTAGATTATGTTTATAGTGGAAGTGATATAGAACAAAGTATTACTTCTTCTGTTTTAGAGGATACAGGTACATTAAATATTGAATATGAAAATATAGATAATGGTTTATTAATACCAGCAGGTCAATCAGTTGTATTTAAATATAAAATTGAAATAAATGATGAAATGAGTGGTAGTATTTATAATGTAAATACTGATACTGATTTAAGTTTTATACTTGATAATACTGGAAATCTTGTTGCAACTTTAAATACATCTTCGATTGATTTAACTGATAATAAGACAGGATATGTAGAAATTGCAGTAATAAATACATATTCTTATGAAAGAGATTTTTATGTTTCACAAACCAATAATAATTTAATAATAAATAATAATGAAAATATAAAATATACTATTCCAGCCAATAGTACTCAAACATATACAGTTAGTGTTTCGGCATCACCAGATGCAATATTTTTAACTAATTCCGAAACAACAACATTTAATATAAAACCAACATATCTAGCACAAATGTCTATTGGCAATATAAATATTTCTGTTGATGAATATGTAGCTCCTGATACAGAGATACCAACTGTAGGTAATGCATATATTACAATACAAAATACTGAAGGAGAGTTTCTTGCTTCATGGAATAGAGTTGATACGGAAGGAACTTCAATAGTAAATTATAATTTAAAATTATATGATTCTTCTAATAGATTAGTAACAGAAGTAAACACACAATCTTCTGATACTTCATATACATTTACAGGAATAAGTGCGGGAAGTTATTACTTTGTAGTATCAGGGGAAGATGCAGCAGGTAATACTGGAATTTCATATATGGATTCTGCAACTTTTTCAAATGGTTATGCAACTAAATCTTCTACGGTGGAACTTAAATGGAAATTTGATGTAAAATATTCACTTCGTGGAGTGACTTCAAGAGGTGCATCATCAGCATATTTAAATATGTCATTTACAACAACAATATCTGCAAATACAAGATACACTTTACCTGAATCAATTACAATAACAATGGGTGGAGATGAACTTTCATCTGGAAGTGATTATGATTATTCAAACGATAATGGTGTAATAACAATTTATCAAGTAACAGATGATGTTAATATAAGTGCAAATGGTACAAGAAATACTTGTTTAATAGAAGGAACAAAGATATTACTTGCTGATAATTCTTATAAAAATATAGAAGATATAAGATATGATGATTTATTAAAAATATATAGTTATGAAGAAGGAAGAAGTATAAATGTTTATCCAATATGGATAGAAAAGAAAAATAGTACTTCCTATTATCAATTAAATACATTTTCAGATGGAACTATTTTAAAAACAGTGGGATTTCATGGTATTTATGATGTCAATAAAAATTTATTTATATCTGTAGATAATAAAGAAGATTTTAAAGTAGGAACAGAAGTAGCAATTTTTGATACTAAAACTAATAAACTAAAAAAAGTTACTGTTACTAATATAAAAGAAATAACAGAAACAGCAAATTATTATCATGTTGTATCAACTCGCTACTATAATGTAATAGCTAATAATTTATTAACAACGGATGGAACAACAATATTATCTAATTTATATGGATTTAATAGTAATGTTACATGGACTTCATTAAGAAAAAATATAATGTCTGATTCAAGTAATTTATATAATTATAATGATTTTAGTGATATTATGCCTTATTACATGTATAAAGGATTAAGAGTAGAAGAAGGAAAAATATTAAACAATTATGGATTAGATCTTAATACATTTAAAGGATATTTAAGTAGTAATCAATTAAATAATGATTTAATGCTTGAGCCAATTAAAAATGATAAAGATAATAGAGTATGGATGGTTACAACAAGTGATGATATAGTAAAAAATAAAGCAGATTATTTAGTAGAAGAAGGTTCCTTCTATAAAATAAAAGAACCAAAAATAAAAGAAA
Organism: uncultured Mycoplasma sp.; assembly: GCA_964487215.1. Classification (GTDB taxonomy): domain Bacteria; phylum Bacillota_I; class Bacilli_A; order RF39; family UBA660; genus CAG-611. The sequence goes on from CAZAPU010000014.1 coordinate 13,391, forward strand.
ATTTTGCTTATTGGTATAATACAGGAACAGGAGAACATCTAAAGCCTGGTGATACTATTCAAATATGGTTTGGTACATATTTAGAAGCAATATATAATTAAATGCAATTATTTGCATTTTTTTTGTATTAATAAAAAATAAATTCATACAATTAAATGATTTAAATATGAAAGGAGTTGTATGAATAAAATAACTGAATTACAAATACAAATTTTAATTAATAATATTTTATATAAAAAGAATATTATTGATGAATATACTTATAGAAAAATAAATAATAAACTTTTAAGAATGATTGACTCTGGTGAAAATATATGAATTATGATGATATAGTAAATTCTATCTCTTTAGGTGAAAAAATATATAATTTGCCACTCAGAGTTACTTATTATGCTAGAGTATCCACTAGTAGTGATGTACAATTAAATTCACTTGATAATCAACTTTTATATTATGAAAAATATATAACTAGTAATAAAAATTGGAATTATGTAAAAGGTTATGTAGAAGAAGGAGTAACTGGTGTAAGAGTAGATAAAAGAATAATATTTCAAGAAATGATTAATGATGCTAGTAAAGGTAAGTTCGATTTAATTATTACAAAAGAAGTATCAAGATTTGCTCGTGATTTAGAAGATAGTATTCATTATATAAGACTACTAAAAAAATATGGTGTTGGAATATATTTTGAAAATCAAAATTTAAATACATTTGATTCTAATTCTGAATTAATATTGAATATTATGTTCAATTTAGCTCAAGAAGAATCAAGAAAATTGTCATCAAGAATTAAATTTGGACATAAACAAGCAATTCAAAAAGGACATGTTTTAGGTTCTAATAATATAATTGGATACAAAAAAGATAATTGTAAATTAGTAGTAGTAGAAGAAGAAGCAAAACTTATTCAAACTATTTTTGAATTATATGCCTCAGGTGAATATGGATTTTATAAACTTGCTAAAGAATTATTTAAAATGGGTTATTTAAATAAAAAAGGTAAAATATATGATAAGGATACAATAAAAAGAATAATAAAAAATCCAAAATACAAAGGTTATTTTAGAGGACATACTTTTGAAATAATGGATTATAGGACAAAAAGAAGAAAAACTATTCCATTAGAAGAACAAATTATTTATAAAACTGATAGTGATGTAATACCTCAAATTGTTTCTGAGGAATTATGGAATAAAGCTAATGAAGTGCTAAATACTAGAACTAAAAGTTATAAAAATAATAATTGTTGGTCTGGTGGATTAAAATATCCATTTAGTTCTAAAATATTTTGTAGTGAGCATAATACTAATTATCAAAGAAATAAAAAAGGTATATGGAGTTGTGGAATGTATACTAAATATAGAATTGATGCTTGTATATCACCTTTAATTAATGAATGTGATTTAATTATGATTTTCAATCAAATAATAAATAAAGTAATAAATAACAAAGAACAAATAATTAATAATTTTATTAAACTATATGAAGATATTTCTATAAATAATAATGAAAAAGAAATAGAAATAATTGATAAAAAGTTAGAAATTATTGAAAATAAAAAAAATAAGGCACTTGATTTAATATATGATGATGTTTTAAACATAAATGATTTAAAACATCAGTTTAAAGAATTTGAAAAAGAAATAAATTTACTTAATAGAACAAAAAAAGAACTTTTATGTAAATTAGAAATGACAAATAAGGATGAATATATTAATAATTTATATAAATGTATTGAAGATGAATTAAATAATTTTTCCGAAGAATTTATAAAAAAATTTGTGGATGAAATTATTGTTTATAAAATAAACAATAATAGAAAAGATTTAAGATTAGAAATATATTTAAATATGAGTTGTACAAATAAAACAAGAATTAAAGGAGCCAGACATATAAAAGGTAAATTTAAAAATGAAAAATTATTTTTAGAAAATAAAAAATATATAACTAACAAAAATCAATATACTTATAATGTATATATGTAAGAAAGGGTATCTACTTTTAAAATAATAACAACTGCAGCAGCTGTTGAAGAAGGAGTAGTAAATTTAGAAACAGATACTTTTTATGATAGTGGTAGTGTACAAGTAAGTGGTGCAAAGCTTAGATGTTGGAAAAGTGGAGGCCATGGTTTTCAAACATACTTACAAGTATTTGAAAACTCTTGCAATCTTGGTGTCAATACAGCAACACATACAATTTTGAAGAAAACTCTTTAAATAACACAAATAATCGTACCCAAATTGAAGTTTGTTCTACCTTTAATCTTATCTATAATAATGTTTCATATATAAATAATGAGGTGATAAAAATAGAAAACTCTGTTAATCAAATAACAACTAATAAAAGGGATAAATCTAAAAAAATAAATAATAAGTTATATAATATTGATACAAATACTTATGAAAATATAATTTACAATAAGAAACAAATAGCAATAGATTTATTTGATAAATTAGATTCTTCCATAGTGACTATAAGTGAAAATATTATAAGAAATTATCTAGTAAAAAATGTTGTTTATAAATTAGACAATAGAATTGTTGAGATACAAATAAATCAAAATAATATATTAGTATCTTTTCATAGAATTGCTAAGCAATTTGATGATATGAATAAATTGATGGATCGTAAAGGATATGAAAATAACAGTATTTGTTATTCTTTAATTGTTGAAGATACTACTAGGTGTGATTATGCTATTAAAATAATTAAAGATATTTATAACTATTTTATTAATCCCAAAGAAACTTTAAGTGATAAGTTATTTAACATATTAAAATTTAAAATAACAACTATATCAGATAGCATTACTTTTCATAATACAAATAAAGGATTGATGTTTAAAGATAGAAGAAATTTTGTATTGCTCTCTAAAACTAACTATGGTGTTTATGTGAGAATTTTAAAAGTAGAAAATCAAGATAATATTTTAAATATTGTTACTCGTAAAAATTATGAGCCACTTTGTCTTTCGTATAAAGTTAAAGAAGAATCAGAAATAGATGTTATTTTACCTTATATCAATAGCAGTTATGATTTAAATAAAATAAACCCTTATGATTTAAAAGAAGAATTTTACAAATATTATTTAACAACATGATTTGACAACTTCTTTTAAAGGAGTTACCATTCAAGCAACTGGAGGGAATTTTATGAATATTTTTGATATAGATTATAATAAAAAAGAAAAAGATCTATTCAAATATCATTATACTTGCTTATTATCAGAACTGCTACTTTTAAATTATGAATTTTCTAATCATGAGTATAATGGTACTACTGGAAAAGATGTTTTTAATAAAATGAAAAAGAAAATAAAATTATCAGAAAAGGAAAAACAAAATATAATTGATAATGCTATTTCTTTAATTGAAATAAAATATAATAAAAAGTTATCTAACTTTGAAAAAATAGAATTTGAAAAATAATTCTATTTTTCATTAACAACTGTATAAATAAGTAAAAATTAATGGTATAATGGTAATAACAAATCTATTACATAAATAGTAATTTGAAATGGAGTTGAGATACTATGGCTAATGAAAGTAAAAAAG
>CAZAPU010000015.1:0-9285 GCA_964487215.1 uncultured Mycoplasma sp.
GAATTATTATTATCACAACCTGATACTGGTGAACAGGCATTAGAAATTTGTGATAATAATAATTCATTTATATTAACTCCTAAATTTTTTGCATATACAGGATCAAAAGCATGTTCTGCATCTATAAATGCTGCTCTTCCTCCTTGTTTTTGCACTTCTGCTATTGCATGTAAAGCAACCGTAGTTTTACCACTTGATTCAGGTCCAAAAATTTCTATTATTCTTCCTTTAGGATATCCACCTACTCCTAAAGCTAAATCTAATGTAATAGAACCACTTGAAGTTGTTTCAACTTCCATATGTGGATTTTCTCCTAATTTCATTATTGATCCTTTACCGAATTGTTTTTCTATCTCCGCTAATACTTGATCTAAAGTTTTATCATTTGATTCTTTTTTTGCCATCTTTTCTTTTTTCCTCCATTCATCATAATTCAATAATATACTAAAAAAATATTGTTGTCAATACTTTTTTCAAACATTTGTTTGTTTACCTTTTTTTGGTAAAAAAATAAAAAAGCTACTAGTAAAAATTCATTTTCTAGAGCTTTTATATTACAAAAAATTATTTTTAATCAAATTCAGAAAAAATAATTTTTTTATTTAATTTATAATATTCTAACATTGAAATAATAGCCATTATTGCTCCAAAATATAAGAAGAAATCTGCTACTTGTAAATTCCATAATTGAAATGGTAAATTGTAAAAGAATGTTAATACCATTCCAACCATTAATGCTGCTGTTTTTAATTTTCCAGACATTATAGCAGCTTGTACATTTCCTTGTTTTGCAGTTGACATTTTTATAGCATCCACTATTATATCTCTTACAATAATTACTACTGGAATAACTGCAGAAATATAACCTTGACAAGCAAATATAATTAATACAGAATTTACTAAAACTTTATCTGCAATTGAATCAATCATTTTACCAAAATTAGTAACTTGATTATTTTTTCTTGCTAATTTTCCATCAAAGAAATCTGTAATACTTGCAAATATAAATATTACTCCAGCAATTAAATATCTAAGATCAATTAAAATATCTCTAAATAATATTGTTGGAAATTCTAATCCTATCGCATAAAATGGAAACAATAATAATATTATTATCACTATGGCTAAAATCATTCTTAAAAATGTTAATTTTGTTGGTACATTAAATTTCATATATATTCTCCTTTATCCTACCATTAATCTTTTTAATACAAAATACAAAATAACTAAAATAACTATTAATACAAATAACAATACAATTCCTTTTTTTTCTTTACTTTCTTCTTTTTCTATAATTGTATATGGTGACTTAATTTCTCTTTCTTCTGTTTGGACTCTATTTAATTTTTCTCTTATATCAGCAGGATTTATCTTTGATGTTTTTTCAAATAAATAATCGTTATATTCTTCTAAAATATTTAAATCTTCAATATCTAAATATTTTGAATATGAAGAAATGATTTTTTTTACTTCTAATACATCTTTAAAAACTTTATCATTTCCTCCTTCAAGATTTTCAATCAATACAACATCTACATTTAAGTCATTGGCAACTTCTTCTATAGTGATTCCAATTTCTTCTCTTTTTTCTTTAAATATATTTCCAATTTCTTTCAAAATAACACCTCTATTTTTAAATAACATTTAATAAGCCATGTTCTGTACCAATTACTTGGTGGCAAATATTTATCTATCTTTCAATCTCAAAATCAGTTCATTTTCTTATTTGAGTTCCCCTACCAAAATTTGGGTTTCTCACTTGTGGGGTTTACCTCGTTCCACTTTATGGTTTCCCATAAATATCGTCACTTTGGCACTTTTATACTTAATTTAATCATATCTTATCGACTTAGATTATTTCAGAGCCGTTAGAATTACTTCTACCTTAGGTTATTTTTTTCCTAAGCACAAACATTAAGAACATCTCAGTTCTTGTGAGCATGGACTTTCCTCTATATATATATAATATACAGCATTTGCCTAAAATGTTAATCTTCTTCTTTTCCGTAAATTGTTTTCTCTAAATTTGACAATCTTTTCAAAATATCTAAATTAGAAATTGAACCACTAGAAGTAGGAGTTGCTTTAGCAATTTCAATATTTACATTAGCATCTCTTAATTCTTGCTTTAATTTCATTACTTCATCAGCAAGTTCATCTTTTTCTTTTTCTTGTTTCTTTATTATATCTATAAGTGTTTCATAATCATGAATAATTAAATCAAGATATTGATCCACTTCCTTCAATCTATATCCCCTTGTATCAATTTTAAATTCCTTCTCTAAGATATCATTGGGAGTTAAATTTAATTTATTTTGATACATTATTATCACCAACCTTTTACAACTTAATTCTAGACAAAAAAAAGAATTTTGTCAATTCTTATTTCTTATTTACCTATATCTTTTTATAATAATTTAATATTACTTTATCTTTTAAGATTATTTGTTTCGACAGTTTCATCTATAGGTTTTTCAATAATATCATAATATTGTTGTTTTTCTGGTGTTAACGGAACTAAATTTGCAACGGCAGGTTTATATAAACTAATATCATAAATTAAAAAATTCTTATTTTAAAATAATATTTGTGATAAAAACAGTTCATCCTTTATGTTTTTGTCCTCTTGGTAATTGATTAGGATTATCTGAAAAATAATTTTTTGTCATAACTATTAATTCTTTTAATATTTTTATCTTTGTTCATAGTACTCACCTACTACCTTACTTTGAAGATATCATATGTGAAGTTTAAAATCAATTATTTACAATTATACTTACATTTTTTTTACATTATTATTTATAATAGTATAACTCAATTTTAATTTTGAAAAATTAGTATTTCTTATCATATTACTTAAAAAGTATTGTATTCCATTATTATCCATATCTTTATTCCTTTCATAAGAATTATATAACTTTTTTATTTCTTTGTATTAAAATCGACAAAAGATATCAAATTTTATGTTTTTTTATGTTTTTGATAGAATTTTTTTCAACAATATAGTATAATTTTTCTATGGTGATGGTTTAGATGATAAAATATCCAGATAATATTAAAAAAAATATCTTAACTAAACATAATAATTACGGTAATCGTGGTATGACATTAGAAAATGATCTTAATGATACAAATAATTATTATTTAAAAAATAATATTGCTGTTGTATATAAAAAACCAACCCCAATTCAAGTTGTTGATACAAAAGATGGTAAAATTACTAAAGCATATTTTAAAGAACCATCTACTACAGATTATAATGGATTGTACAATGGATTATATATTGATTTTGAAGCTAAAGAAACTACTAGTAAAACTAATTTTCCATTAATTAATATTCATAAACATCAAATTCAACACATAAGAAACATTATAAATCATAACGGAATTGCTTTTTTAATAATAAGATTTAGTAATCTAAATAATACATATCTTTTATTTGGAAAAGATTTTATTTCTTTTATTGATGATAATAAAAGAAAGTCTATTCCATTATCTTTTTTTGAAGAAAAAGGACATAAAATTAATTTTAATTTAAAAATTAAAGTTGATTATATAGAAATAATTAATAAATTTGGAGGAATTTATGAAAAAGGAAAATAAAATTTCAAAAATTAAGTTATTAAAACCAAAAAATAAAATAAATGAAAACAACAGTGAAACTGAACAATTATTTTTTGAAGATAAAATAAAAACTGCTACTGATAAGAAAAAAACTAATAAAACAAAATTAAAATTAAAAATATTTAATAAAAATAAAAAAAAGAATGTGGATGATGATATGGTTATAAATAATAGAAAAAGTTCAAGATTAAAAAATAGAATGGAAAGACTTAGAAAGTATAGTTCTAAAGCAAAACCTAATATTTCTACAAAACCAAAAGAAATATCAAAACCATTTATTTTGTTCTTACTATTATTAGGAATTGTAGTATTTATTGTTTGTTATTTAATTTTTGGAACATATATAAGTTTAGGATTTACATTTGTATATTTTGTAGGAATGACACTTACACAAATATTAGATAATACAAATAAAACTGATAAAATAAGAAAATTAATAAAAAGTCTTTGTTTGATTATAATTGTAGCTACAATTATTGCTGTTGTTGCATTTATTGGATTTTTTACATTTATAGTTATTAAATCTCCTGAATTTAATATTTCTAAATTAGAAAGAGGAGAAACAACATTAGTATACGATAAAAACAATGAATTAAAAGCTACTTTAGGAACTGAAAAAAGAGAAAAACTTACTTATGATGAATTACCTGAAGTACTAATTGATGCTATTGTAGCAACAGAAGATTCGAGATTCTTTCAACATAATGGATTTGATGCTCCAAGATTTATTAAGGCATCCATTGGGCAAGTATTAGGGAGTGGTTCCGGTGGTGCTTCTACTCTAACAATGCAAGTTGCAAAAAACAACTTTACAAGTAAAGAAGTAAGTATAATTAGAAAATTTACTGATATATATTTATCTATATTTAAAATAGAAAGAGCTTTTACAAAACAAGAAATAATTGAGTTTTATGTTAATGCACCTTTCTTAGGAAGTAGTTCTTATGGAGTAGAACAAGCTTCTCAAACATACTTTGGAAAAAGTGCAAAAGATATGAATTTATCAGAAGCTGCTTTAATAGCTGGTCTATTCCAAGCACCTGGTGAATATGATCCAAATGTTAATCCAGATGAAGCTTATGAAAGAAGATCAGAAGTTTTATCATTAATGGTAAGACATGGATATATTTCACAGGAAGAAGCAGATATTGCTAATTCTATTGCTATCGAAGATTTATTAAAACATGGATCTTATGTAGCAGTTAGTCAATATCAAGTTTATATTGATTATGTTGTAAAAGAAATAATTGACAAAACTGGATTGGATCCTTATGTTTATCCAATGCTTATATATACAAATATGGATACTAGTAAACAAGATTATGTTAATGCAGTATTTAATGGTTCTGCTTATGCTTGGCCAGATGATACTGTTCAAGCAGGTGTTGCTGTTCTTGAATCAAATAGTGGAAAAATACTAGCATTAGGAGGAAACGAAAGAGGAAAAGTTGGAGAAAGATTAGGAAATTATGCTACTGATATAAATAGACAAATTGGTTCAACTGCTAAACCTTTATTCGATTATGCACCAGGTATTGAATATAATAATTGGTCTACAGGAAAAATATTTGATGATAAGCCTATAAGTTATGCTGGTGGATTAATGGAAAACTTTGATAGTAGATATCGTGGAAAGATGACATTAAGAGAAGCAATAAGACAATCAATTAATGTACCTGCCCTTGAAGCATTTAGAGAAGTTAATAATGAACAAATTAAAAACTTTGTAGTTTCTTTAGGAATTACACCAGAAATAGATGCTTATGGTGGATTACATGAAGCACATTCAATTGGAGCATTTAATGGTTCTAATCCCCTATCAATGGCTGGAGCTTATTCAGCATTCTCTAATGGTGGAAATTATTATGAACCATATTCTGTAAATAAGATTGTACTTAGAGATTCAAATGAAGAATTAGAGTTTAAATCAGATAAAGTAAAAGTAATGAGTGATTCTACTGCATATATGATTACCAATGTGCTTGAAATGGTTGCATCTGATACTGGTGTTAGATCTGCAGCAGGAACTCCAGTAGCTTTAAAAACTGGTACTACAAATTATGATGATGAAACAAGAGCTGCATATGGTTATCCATATAGTTCTGCTCCAGATGGTTGGATGTCTGGTTATAGTACTAATATCGCAATGGCAATGTGGACTGGATATATTGAAAATCAACCAGGAATATATTTTACTCAATCTAGTATGGTTGTTCATCGTAATGCATTATATCGAGCACTTGCAGCAGGTATATACGATAAAAATAGTGGAAGCTTTACAAAACCATCTAGTGTTGTATCTGTTACAATTGAAAAAAACACTGATCCAATAAAATTACCTAGTGAATACACCCCTGCTGATATGAAAATTACTGAATTATTTAAAAGAGGAACTGAGCCTACTGAAATATCTAAAATTTTTATTCTGGCAGAAAATGTTTCAAATTTAAGATTAACTAATGAAGGTAATAGTGTTACATTAAATTGGAATGGAGTATCACAATCTACTGGTGCAGATACGAGTTCTTTAGGTGAATGGGGATATTTCATTTATAAAGATAATAATCTTGTTGATTTTACAACAAAAACAAATTGGACTTATACAAATGATAATCCTTATGGAACTTATAAAGTTGTTACTGGATATAGAAATGTTGAATACGGAAGAAGTTCTGGATCTACAGTTACTTTGGATGCTAATGTAACATTTGAATATAATGGAACAGAATCAATTGATTTAGAAATCGGTGATACATATACAGAACTTACCAAACCAATTACTGTTTTTAAAGATGGTGAAGATGTTACAAGCTTAGCAAATTTTGAAATAACAATTTATGATTCTTCCGATACTGAAGTAACTACTATTGATACAACAGTTGAAGGAACATATACAGTAAAATATTATGTTTCCTATTTAGGAAAAGAAACATTATATATGAGAACTGTAAATATTAAAAATAATTAAGGTCAAATTATGACCTTTTTTTATTTAAATATTGATACTTTTTAATATTTATTATATAATGAATATTAGTATTGATGATATACTAGGAGGTATTTATTAATGGAAAATGAAAAGAATGAAAGAAAGAAAAAAATTATTTGGAAAATAGTGATAAATGTACTAACTATCACTACAGCAGTATCCTTACTTTTCTGTCTATATTCCGTATTTATTATTAGTGGAATTGAAACTGAAATAAGATATATTGCAATGGGTGCTCTATTCTTAGTAAATTTATTGATTTTAATTGCACTAAGAAGAATAACAAGAAAGAAAAAAATTATTAGTTATATTATTTATATAGTTATTTTAGCAATATTGACTGTTGGTCAAGGCTATTTAGGATATTTCCTATTTAAAACCTACTCTTCTATTGATAATATTAATAAAGATAATATTACCTATTCAACTAATATTGTTGTATTAAAAGATAGTAAAATATTAGATGCTGATGCATTAAGTGGTAAGAAAATAGGTATTGTTGTTGATGAAACTTCAATAGATGGATATATCATTGGTATGGAGATTGTTAAAGAATTAAAATTAAATGATTCTGCTACAATTGTTGAATATGATAATATATCTAATTTAATTGGAGATTTATACGATAATAAAGTTGAAGCAGCTATTGTATCAAACAATTATGTAAGTATGTTAAAATCTCTTGATAGATTTGAAAAAATAGCTGATGAAGTTAGACAAATTTATAAAAAAGAAAAAACACTAACTAAAAATGAAATAGCAAAGATTACTGGTAGTGAAGTTATTAATCTAAATACATCTAATTCAATTACTGAACCATTTTCAATCTTAGTAATGGGTATTGATTCTGAAGGAGTATCACTTGCACAAAATGCTACTGGTAATGGTGATGCCTTAATGTTAGTTACTTTTAATCCTAAAACTTTGAATGCTACAATATTAAGTATTCCTAGAGATACATATGTAGTTATTCCTTGTTTAGGAAATATTGAAAATAAAATTACTCATGCTGCTTGGGGCGGAGAAAGTTGTGTAATAAAATCAGTACAAAATTTAACTGGATTAAATATTGATTACTATGTAAAAATTAATTTTAAAGGTGTTGTTAATCTTGTAGATACACTTGGTGGTATTACCGTAAATGTTCCAGATTCACTAGATGGTGTATGTGAACAAAATAGTGATAGAGCTTTTGGAGATTATCAACAATGCTTTACAGCAGGAACTCAAGTATTAAATGGTGAACAAGCCTTAGCAATGGCTAGACATAGAAAAACACTTTTAACTGGTGATTTTGCTAGAGGATTAAATCAACAATTAGTAGTTCAAGGAATTTTAAATCAATTAAAAACTGTTAGAAGTGCGAATCAAGCATTGAAAATATTAGATGCAATTAGTATTAGTATGGATACTAATTTCACTACAAAACAATTACTTTCGTTCTATGATATTGCAAAGAATTTATTTGAAACTAGTAGTACTTCTAATTTGATTAATATGCAACAATTATATTTAACTGGAGCTGGACAAATGATTTATGATGAAAGAGCAAATATGGTTATGTATGACTTTATAGTAAATAAATGTAGTTTAGCAGATGTAGTTTCAGTAATGAATAAAAACTTAGGTAAAGAAACAGTTGGATGGACTAAACAAATGGATTTTGATATTGAAGATCCTTTCTCAATGAAAATAATTGGTGAAGATGCTTCTTGTAGAACATCTACTTACACCCTTCTACCTAGTGTTGAAGGTAAAGGTGAAGCCGAAGCAATAGCGATATTACAAGGTTATGGTTTATCTGTAAATGTTGAATATACTTCTGATACATCAAGAGGAGTTGGAATTGTAATTTCACAAAATTTCCCTGATGGAAAAAGATTAGATAAACTTAATCCAAAAGCTGCTACTATTTTAGTAACAAAAGCTGAAGTTGTTAAAGAAGAAGATTCAACAAATGGAACTTGTTCAGATGATAGTTATACATCAAAATTAACTTGTAAAGCTGCTGATGAAACTTGGACTGAAAATGATGATGAAGAAGAGACACCAACCGAACCAACTGAACCTAGTGTGCCTGAAGAACCTAGTGAATCTGAACAAACAAGTAGCTGTTCAGACTCTCAATATACTACAAAAGAAGATTGTGAGAATGCTGACGAAACTTGGACTGAATAATTATTAAAGTAAAAGAAAAGATATTCATTTGAATATCTTTTTAGTTTATATAAATAAGCATTTAGAAATGACTTTTGGTTTAGTACTTTTATCATATTTTCTAATAATACTAACTTTATTATCTTTTAAACTCTTTTTTACATTTATTATTCTTTGATTAGTAGAACCTCTAAATTTACAATCATAACTTTTTTTATCAATCATAAATTTTCCATCTACTAATACATCTATATTATTTAATAATTCAATTGCTTTAGAATTTTTTATTAAATCTTCAAAAACAAATCCTGTATAACACCAAACATTTAATCCTAAACTTTTTGCAAATTTTGCTATATCAGCACAAGCTTCTGCTTGAAAGAATGGATCCCCTCCTGATAATGTTATACCATCTTGTATTTTTGTTTCTTTAATTTGATCTTTTATAACAGTAGTATCAACTAAAACTCCACCATTAAAATCCTTTCCTAAGTTCACGCTGTTTGCAAAACCCT
>CAZAPU010000015.1:9295-16493 GCA_964487215.1 uncultured Mycoplasma sp.
CATGTGTTTCTGGATTATGGCAACCAGGGCAATTATGTGAACATCCTTGAGTCCAAATAACTGCTCTTAAGCCTTCCCCATCTACAATACTATCTTTTAAAATAACAGTATCTGCTAATCTAATTTTCATCTATACTTTACCGTGTTTTACACGATCATGTTCTTCAGCTCTTTTACCATTATTAAATCTATCTACTGTACCTACCAAATAACCTGTAATTCTTCTAATTCTTTCAAATTTAACACCATCAGATTCAGTTCTACCACATCCTGGACATTGATCTCCAATTACACCAATAAATCCACAAATAGGGTCTCTATCAACTGGATGATTAATTGCTCCATAACCTATTCCAGCTTCTTTCATTTGTCTTACTATTTTTTCAAATGCTTCAACATTACCTGTTGGATCTCCATCTAATTCAATATATGTAATATGTCCTGCATTAGTTAATGCATGGAATGGTGCTTCTGCCTTTATTTTCTTTTCTATTGTTGTATTGTAATAAACTGGTACATGGAATGAATTAGTATAATATTCACGATCTGTTATACCAGGAAGAATTCCAAAGATTGATTTATCAATATTAGTAAATCTTCCACTTAAACCTTCAGCAGGTGTTGCAAGTAAAGTAAAGTTTAATTTATATTCATTACAATACTCATCACATTTTGCTCTCATATGTTTAATAATTTCATATCCTAAATCCCAAGCTTTTTTACTTTCACCATGATGCTCACCAATTAAAGCTTTAAGAGTTTCTGCAAGTCCGATAAAACCAATACTTAATGTACCATGTTTTAATATTTTCTTTAATTTATCTGTATTTTTTAATCCTTTTGAATCAATCCATACTCCTTGTCCTAATAAGAATGGGAAATTATATACTCTTTTAGAACATTGTATTTCAAATCTTTCCAATAATTGATCTCTTACCAAATCCATAATTGAATCTAACTCTTCATAGAATCCTTTCATATCTGTTTTACCAGTAGTAGCAATTCCATGCTTAATTCCTAATCTAACAAGGTTAATTGATGTAAATGATAGATTACCTCTTCCAGGAGTAATTGCTTTTGTAGGGTCAACTACATTAGCCATAACTCTGGTTCTACAACCCATATACCCAACTTCTGTTCTATAATCTCCAGGTTTATAAAAAGGTATATTAAATGGTGCATCAATAAATGAAAAGTTAGGGAATAATCTTTTAGCACTTACACGACATGCAAGTTGGAAAAGATCATAGTTTGGATCTTTTTTATTATAGTTTATTCCTTCTTTTACTTTAAATATAGATACTGGAAATATTGGAGTTTCTCCTCTTCCTAAACCAGCATCTGTAGCTAATAAGAAGTTTTTAATTACCATTCTTCCTTCAGGAGAAATATCTGTTCCTAAGTTAACTGATGAAAATGGAACTTGTGCTCCTGCTCTTGAATGCATTGTATTCAAGTTATGAATAAATCCCTCCATAGCTTGATAAGTCATTCTATTAGTTTTTTCAATTGCTTTTTCATGAGCAATTCTAATTATTTTTAAAATTCTATCTGTATCTTTAGCAAATTTATCTAAAGAAGAATAATCTTCTTCTATACTTTCTAATTTATCAATTACTTTAATCATATTATTAAAATTGATTAAATGTAAAAATCCTTCTAATTCTAAGAAATCATATAAAGTTTGTTTAAACTCTTTCCTAAATGTCTTTACAACTCCAGGTGCCATAAAATAATCAAATGCTGGAATTGATTGTCCACCATGCTGATCATTTTGATTAGATTGAATTGCAATAGCTGCCAATGCTGAATAAGACATAATACTATTTGGTTTTCTTAAATGTCCATGACCTGTTGAAAAACCATCTTTAAACAAATCATGTAAATCAATCTGAGTACATGTAGTTGTACCCATTGGTAAGAAATCCATATCATGAATATGTATTATTCCTTCATCATGAGCTGCTGCAAATCTTGGATTCATTTTATAACTTTTTGCAAATTCTTTTGAAACAGTACTACCAAATTGTAGCATCATTCCCATAGCTGTATCTCCATCAATATTTGCATTTTCTCTTTTTGCATCTTCATCTTTTGCATCTTTCATTCCTAAAGCTTCTAATGTCTTTAAGAATTTATGTTGCTTTGAAGCAAATACTTCTCTTGATTTTGCACGATTTTCTCTATAATTTGTAAAAGATTCATATACATCAGTATATTTTAACTCTTTTAATTGATCTTCAATTAAATCTTGAATCTTTTCAATTTGAATAGATTTTTTGTCCTTATACTCCACTTTAATTCTTGAAATTACAGATTCATAAACTTTGTTTACATCATTTCCTCCATAATTTTCATTTTCAATGCTATCAAAACCTTTCTTAATAGCAATAGCAATCTTTTCACCATTAAAGATTACCTTTTTTCCATCTCTTTTAACAACTGTTAGGTCAGCTGTTTTTTCTACTACTGTGGTCATAATAATTTTATCCTCCTTCTTATTATTTCAAATAGTTTCTAATTTGATTTTAGTTTTAAAACATATAAAAGTCAATACGAACAAAAGACATTTTTTTACAAAAAAAATAAAACCCTTAATTATAAAGGTTTTTATTTTTTAACCTAGTGTTAAGTATTGTAAATAGATTTTACATTATTCTTTGTCAATTGCTCTTGATAGGAAATAACCCCATAAAAAAGCCAAAACACAAGTAGCAATATTTGCAAACGAAAATGTAAAACTTTCTATTTGCAAAATTAATAATACAACTGATGAAACAACAAAACCCATAATTGCAAAATATGTTGGAGTTTCATACTTCTTTAATAATTTACTTATTAATTTTGCCATAAATATTATTCCGATTAATACTCCAATTCCAAATGGCACTAAAATTAATAAATTACTTCCCAATTGATTAAAATTAGTTAAATTAGAAACAGTATCAATTATTTTTTCATAATATCCAAGTAACATTAATATAAATGAACCACTTATACCAGGAATAACCATAGATGCTGATGCTATAAATCCAATAAGTACCAATAATAAGTAATCTATAACACCCATATTTTCAAAGGAAGTATTAATATCACCAACTTTTAAGAAATTAAGTCCAATAACTATAATAAATGTTATAAGGAATATTGTAATATTTTTCCAATTACTTTTACCTTTTGTTTTATTAACTAATAATGATACTCCACCTACTATTAAACCTACAAATAAGAAAATAGTTTGTGCTCTAAAATGTAATAAAGCATACTTTACTAATTTGCTTGTAGTAATTAAGGCTACTATTACTCCTAATATAATAGGTAACAATAATTTAAAATTAGTTTTTATATCTTTAAAAAAATTACCTATTGAATTTAATAATGTTTCATACAATCCTAAAGTAACAGCTAAAGTTCCACCACTAACTCCAGGTATTACATTAGCAACACCTAAAATAAATCCTTTTATAAAGGTTATTAAATTATCTTTTACACTCATATCTTACTTCTCCTATATGTCTTTCATAAACCATAATTTCAAACTATATTTAATGCTATCAGAATTATATACAACAATCTTATAAATATAATTATCATATACTTTTACAGTTCCATTCTCAACATCATATGTTTTTTCTTTTAATACTATTATAGGCTCTTTACCATCTGCAATATTACCAAAATTAATATAGCCTATTATAAACCAGAAAACTAATAATAAAAATATAATTTCTGATATAATTAACAATATTCTTTTAACTAATTTCATCTCTATTCCTCCAATTTTATTATATTATTTTTTTAAAGTTTTAACAAGTATAAAAAAAGAACTTAATTAAGTTCTTTTATGCTTAAGTCTTTATCTACCTCTAAAATATATATTTCTGTTTTTATAGTACTGTTTTCTTCAAAAGATCTTTGATAATCACAATTTAAAACAACTCTTCCTGCTTTTAATCCTTTAAATTTATATGTCCAAACACCTGAAGATCCAACTACATTTTTATCATCAGTTGTATAACTGTCACCTACTTGTTTTAAAATTCCCTCTTTATTAGCTGTACATTTCCATTCATAACCTGTTGTTGCATTTCCTTCAAGTCTTATAGAAATAGTTTTACCTCTACTCAATATAGCAATAATTACACCAATAACGGCTAATAATATAACAACAAATGCTATTTTTATAATTGTATTTTTATTCTCTTTTTTATTTTTTTCCATATTTTATCCTTTCATTAATTATTATATCATTACATAAAAAGTAATTCAAATAAAATATTAAATAAAACTTTTATTTAACTATATATTTTTTAAAACTATCTAATTTTACAACTTCTTTTAATTTGGTTGGCAAAATATAAAGGTTTTCAAATTCATTTAATTCTTTCCAATAGTATTTTGTTCTTAATGAATCTAAATTAAGCATACCATCCTTTATTCCATAATCTTCAATTAAATTATATTTATATATAAAATATAATTCATGAAATTTAACTCCATTTTCCGTGAAAAAATTTTCAATTACACTTATTAATTCACCATCTAAATTAGAAATATCTATTCCTAATTCTTCCTTTATTTCACGATTTAAAGCTGAAATAGTATCTTCTAGTATTTTAACTCTTCCACCTGGAATAACACAAAAAGGAGCAATATCACCTTGTTCTATTAAAACTTTATCCTTATACTGAAGTACTGCTCCTACTCTAAAGTTATATTTAACTTCATCAATCATTAAAGATATATCCATTTTTACCTCCTTATGTTAAGTCAGGACACAAAAAATAGCAAATTGATATCATATAGAGTATCAATACTTGCTATTATGTCTTTTTTATTGTGTAAAATAATTTTTTTTCGTGAATACTCAACAAAATCAATATTAATGTAATTAAAAATAATTGTCAAGAATTATTTATTAAAATCCTTTTTTAATATTTGAAGCATTACTATATCACAGTATTCACCATTAAAATAATGTGCTTCTTTCCATCTGCCAAATTCTACAAATCCAGCTTTTTTGTATGCTGCTATCGCTCTTTCATTAAAAGAAAAAGCATTTAATGAAATATTATGTAAATTTAATTGATTAAACCCATAATCAAGAAGTAATTTTATGGCTTCAGTTCCATATCCTTTGTTTCTATCTGATTCTTCTCCAATAAATATACCTAATTCTGCTGTACGATCTATTTCATTTATTTTTGTAAGAGAAATATTTCCTAATAAACGATCTTCTTCTTTCAATACAATAGCAAAATTATATTTTACTTGTACTGCTTTTTGTAAGTATTCTTTTTCTGCATCAATTCCTATCAAATTAATTAGTTGATTAATTCCTTTATCTACTTCAAAATCATTCATCCATTTTGTATAAATTTCATAATCATCACTATTCATTGGAGATAAATATAGTCTATCTCCAACTATTTTTCTAAAATATCGCATTTTTTATCTCCTTTCGTAATAAATATTAGCCTATATATAATAAAAAGACACAAAACCTATTATATAAATAGTGACTCCGTGTCTTTAAAACTCGTGTAGGATTATATCCCTATGCAGCTCGTAAACTTATGCATACTCACTTGACTAATTGATATTATAATGATTATTTAAGAATTTGTCAAATTTTATCAAGTGAATAGTACTAGTGTATTATTTTAATTATTCACTCCATGATGACAACTTGGAGCACTTATGCTTAATGGTAAAAAATCATATCCATTAGCAAGTCCATATTGAATTATACTTTCAACTCCATTAACTGTATCACCTTTGGTATCATGCATAAGGACAAATGAAGTATTATTTCTTTGTATACCTGCAATTGCATTAGATATTACTTGTTCAGTTGTTGCTGTTCCTCCATCTCCTGTTGAAACATTCCAATCCCAATAACGAAATCCTCTATTTTCTACTTCAGTTGTTAAAATACTCATAATTCCTTGGCTATAAGATCTACTAACCGTATTAGAACTGCCTCCAGGAAATCTCATTACATATGATTTGCTTCCTGTTAAACTTTCAACATAATTTTGAATAGTGTATAAATCATTAAAATAAGCATCAATACTAGAATAAATACTATATTGATGTGTAAAAGTATGCAATCCAATTGTATGTCCTTCATTATATGCTCTTGTAATATTATCACCATATTGTCCTTTAGCATTAGTAACAAAGAAAGTTACTTTTACATTATATTTTTTTAATATATCTAATAATTGATTAGTATAAGCACTGGGACCGTCATCAAAAGTTAAAAAGATAATTTTACTAGAGCCATTATTCATATCGCCACTTAAAACATATACAATTCTGTTTATCTCGGTTATATTTCCATTACTATCACTTACTTTATAATTAATAGTATAAGAGCCTGAAGCAGAAGAATTTACCTCACCACTTACTACAACCTTATCAGTAATATTTCCATCACAATCATCATTAGCAACAAATCCTGGTTCATTATATTGTTCATTTTTGATTAAATATACAACATTTCCATTAGTTAATTCGATCTTTGGTGAATTTGTATCTTGTATTTTACTTTTAGCTCTTTTTCTTGCTTTATTACCTCTTGAATCATGAGCTTCAAAATATAAATTGTCATCTGTATAAGAAGCTTTTATAGAAAGAGATACATCTCCATCAATATTATCATGTGCTTCAACCTGATATTTTGGAACTTTTCCATTAGGGCAAACTTGATACTCTTCTTCTTTTAAAGTTATTTTAGGAGCAATTTTATCAACCACTTTTATTATTATTTTTTCATTTTTAACTTTATTTTTATATTTTAGATGAATCAAAGTTTCATAAGTCTTTAACTCATTTGTTTTAATATTTTTATCATAAGTTATTTTTGTTTTAAAGCAATGAAAAAATATCCTATAACAAACTTTTATTTCTTTAGATAAATCCAATTTTTCATTTAATCCTATTTCTATTATATTATCTTTATTTTCAATCTTAAAATCTGCATTTTTTATACAATAAAAACAACCACCTAATAAAATAAATGTAGTTACAAAAACCAATAATATTTTTACAATTAGTTTTCTTTTCATTACATCACTCACATCACAGTTATTCTAATTACAATATAGCATATTTATTATTTTATTTCAATTAATATAATAAGATAATAAGTTTTCATAAAAAAAGCACAATTTATTTGTGCTTAAATTTAATT
>CAZAPU010000016.1:0-15949 GCA_964487215.1 uncultured Mycoplasma sp.
TACAACTTTTATCTTGAACTTAAATTGTTCACTTGTTGTTGAATTACTATTTCCATCTACTGTTGTTGGTAAGTTATAATCTTCACTTACCCATGCTTTTATTGTATATGCTTGACTTCCACTTGTTGTAAATGTATCTGTATACATTACATGACTATTCATGTGATTTGCTATATGATACTCTTCTAATGATTCTACTGTTTTTCCTTCTCCATTTGTAAATGTACTTACTACTGTATCTCCTTTTAATAGATATACTTTTACGAACTCTTCCGTTAATGTTGTTCCTTCTACGATTGAATCTAATCCTATTGCATAATTTATATTTGCATTTCCTCTTATTGTCCCTGATACTGTGAAGTTCATTACACTTTCTGTATTTCCTATTCCTAGTTCATCACTCATTGGATATTGATTTGTTAATTCTATTACACTACTTTCTTCATAAC
This sequence comes from uncultured Mycoplasma sp., assembly GCA_964487215.1. GTDB lineage: Bacteria > Bacillota_I > Bacilli_A > RF39 > UBA660 > CAG-611. The sequence goes on from CAZAPU010000016.1 coordinate 450, forward strand.
TTACTGATATTTGTCCTGTTGTTATTACATTTTCTTTACTTCCTGTTCCTGTAAATGTATATAGTGCAAATGATATTCCTGTTACCATTACTATCATTACTAATACTCCTACGATTGTTAATATTGTCGTCTTTTTATTTTCCATAGTAAACACACTCCTATTTTTATAACTTAATTATAAATTACTTTTTATTCTTTTACAATGAAAAAAAGCACTTTTGTGCTTTCTATTTAAATATTTTACCTAATAAATTATTTTTATTTATTCTATTTAAGTAATCACAAGCATTAATAATACTTTTACCTGGTATTTGAAGTTTTTTAATAATTATTTCTCCATCTTTTGTGCTAACTCCTATACCATTTTTATATATTTCTATTATTTTACCAGGAATTTTATCTTTATTTTGTCCTATTTCTACAGAATAAATTTTTATTCTTTCATCATCTAATATAGCATAAGTTGCGGGCTCAGGATAAAGTCCTCTTACTTGATTATATATTTCTTTTGTTAATTTATTAAAATCTAATTTTTCATCTTCTTTTTTTATTATTGGTGCAAAAGTAACTTCTTCTTCATCTTGTTTAATATATTTACAAGTTTCATTAAAAACGGTTGGCAATGTTTCAATTAAAAGCTCTGCTCCAAGTTTTTTTAATTTATTTGATAAAGTTTCTAAATTATCATTTTCTTCAATTATAATAGATTTACTTGTAATAATATCTCCACTATCCATACCTTTATCAGTTCTCATAATAGTTATTCCTGTTTCTTCATATCCTTCCATAATAGCTCTAGATATTGGGGCACCACCTCTTAGTTTTGGTAATATAGAAGCATGAACATTAATAGTTTTATATTTTGGAGCTTCTAATAATACTTCTGGAATAATTTGTCCATAAGCACAAGTAACTATCATATCTGGATTCATATCAATTATATTTTGATAATCTTCTTTAATTTTTTCTGGTTGAAAAACTTTTATATTATTTTTTATTGCTAATTGTTTTACAGGTGATTCTGTTAATATTTTTTTTCTTCCTACAAAACTATCTGGTTGTGTCACTACGGCAATAACTGTACAATTTTCTATTAATTTTTCTAATACTGGAATAGAAAATTCAGGAGTACCCATAAATACTATTCTTTTATCTTTCATATTTGCCTCCTATAAAGTTTTAGGTTTTTTTAAATTACTAATTGTTGGCAATGATTTTTTTGTAATTTCATTATTTTGATTAAGATCAGGAATTAATTCAAAAGCATATTCGCCATAAATTTGTAAACCATTTTCTCTAATATTTTGTCTTTTTAAATAAGTTTTTGATTCATGTTCTACTATAGAAAAATCTTTTATATTTTTGTCTTCATAATTTTTATATATATAAATATAAAAACTCATTAAATTAATATCCTGTTTTTCTTTATCTTCCATAAATCTTTGTCTTATTTGTTCTAATCTGACATCACTTATCTCTTTTTGCATTTCACTAATTCTTTTTTGAAGATTTCCTAAAGTATCAATATTGTTATTATCTAATATCATTTTTTTTAATTCCATTAAATTATTCATTCTATTTTGATCATTTAATACAATTTTATCATCAAAATCAATAGAAAATATGTCTTGATTATTATCAAAAAAACTATTTAAATCATCCGTTTCTAATGCCACAATATTATTATTTGTTAAAAAATCAATAAACATATTTATATCTTCCATATAAACATCTTTTCTCTCTTGATAACAATATTTTAAAAAGCTTGCTACAATAAAATTTAAATCTTTAATATTTGTTTTCATTTACTTCCTCCAATTACATTATAATAAAAAAAAGTTATTTTTTAAATAGCTTTTTTATTATTCTATCGCATCAGCTGTTTTTTTAAAAATATATTTTATGGTATTATCTATAGTTTTCTCTAATTTTAATGACATTTTATAAATATTATTAGATAAATCAGATGAATAATTCATTTTAGTATCCATTACATATTCAGTTATATCTACATTCTTTCCTTCTTGAATATCTTTTTCAAATTCCTTTATTTGTTCTTCAGTTAATATTTTTGCTTTTGTTGTTTTTGTTTCATAATAACCATTTGATTCTGCAAATAATAGTACTAAAAAAGTAAATAATAGAATTAAAAAAATTACTTTTATTATTATTTCTTTTTTCATAATATACCACTGCTTATATAAGATAATGATTCTGCAAAAATTACTAATGAATTATATACTTCATCTATTGAATTATCATTACCACCAACTTCTATTAAAAAAGCATTATTATCTATATCTTGATTAAAATCATCATCTTCTCTAATATGAGTACTTCTTAAAATACCAGGATATTTTTCTTCAATATATGATTCTATTCTTTTAACTAATTCATAATTATAATTACTATTTTCATGTTCCATACCTACTACAAACATTAATTTTGCATAATTTATATTGTTTATTTCTATTGTAGATGCTTCTCTACTAACACCATCTCTATGTAAATCTATAAAGTACTGTATAGAAGGATATTTTTCTTTAGCTTCCATAGCAAATTGTCTTGAATATCTATAACTATATGGATAATCTAAATTATTATTTTTTGCTTCACTAGTTGGACTTCTTTCTTCTACTATTGAAAAAATATTATACTTTTTCAACTGTTCTTGCAAAATATAACTTGCTGTTTTTACATTTGGTTCTATATTATAATTTTCTAATCCATTCATATTATATTCTTCTTGATCATGAGTATTATAAATATAAATTAAAGGAGTTCTTTCTTTTTCTACTGCTGATGCAATTACATTGTTTTCAAATATATAATCATCATTTCTTGGGTTTAATAAACTAACTATATTATTTTCATCTTTACTAATAAAAATATTTTGTATTTCTTTTAATATTAAATTATTCTTATTACTATTAGATATTTCATTAAATATTATTTTATTAAAAATAGAATTGTCTTTTATAACAATTGTTTCTATGTAATAAAATCCTAAAATTATAATAGTAAATATAATTATTTTATTTATCTTTTTCATATAATCTCCTACATAAATATATGAAAATTATATGATTTAAAAACAAGATATTTTGTCGCTTTTACTTATCTTATATTTTTTTTGTATGAATAGTTCTATTTATTCCATTTGAAATTAATTCACTAAGTTTATTTATTAAAAAATCTACTTCTTTAGGTGTTACCATAAGGTTATATCCAATTGGTGTTAAAACATCAAATATTAATGATTTTTTTTCTAACTGGGAAAGAGTACCAAGTTTTCCTAAAAAATAATTTTTTTCTTCTTCTTTTAAAAACAAATTTTTTTCTTTTAAATAATTTTGAGAAAGAAAAGGAATTAATTTGTTTTTTTTATTATTTTTATGTTTTATGTTATAACTAAAATGTTTTTCAATAAAATTAATTGTATCACTTACAATTGTTACTGCATCCACAACCATTGGTACACCTATAGCAATTACAGGAATACCAAATATATCTTTTGATATTTCTTTTCGTGCATTACCGATACCTGATCCAGGATTTATACCCGCATTAGTTATTTGTATCGTTTTACATACTCTATCAATTGAATCACTTGCTAAAGCATCCACTATTATCAAAAAATCTGGTTTTGAGTATGTTAAAATTCCTTTTATTATATCACTTGTTTCTATTCCTGTTGTTCCCATAACTCCAGGTGAAAAAGAGGAACTAATTCTATAACCTTCTTCAAGATAACCAATTAATTCATAAATATGCTTAGTTACAATAATTTTTTCACTAACTTTTGGTCCTAAAGAATCTGGAGTAGATTTATCATTTCCTAAACCAATTATCATGCATGATTGATCTTTATTGATCTTTTCTAATTTTAAAATTTTTTTTAATTCTAAATTAAATATTTCTTCTACTGCACCAAAATTATCTTTATCAGTAACATCATCAAAATATATTGTAGTATACATACCACTCTTTTTATTAATTAATCTTTCCTGTTCTTTTAAAATATTGATATTACTTACTTTAATATTGTTTTTTTCATAATACTTTTTATCAATAACATTATCTTTATCAATAGTATTAACAATATCTTCTACTAAATCTGTTCTTATTTTAAACAGAGATAAATTTTTTTCTTCCATATAATCACCATTATTATTGTAAGTAATTTAAGAAATTTAATGTAAAAAGAAAAAATTATTGCTTTTTTTCATATTATTTGTTAAAATTATTCTTGATTAAAAGTGAGGTGAAATTTATGCCAAATATAAAAAGTGCTAAAAAAAGAGTAAAAACTGATGCTAAAAAGAAAATTCAAAATAAAGAAAACATTTCTGGAATGAGAACAGCAGTAAAAAAAGCAAAAACTGAAATTAAAAACGGAAACAAAGAAAATTTAGTTGATAAAATAAAAGAAGCTAATAAAAAAATTGACAAAGCTTTAAAAGCTGGTTTAATTAAGAAAAATAAAGCTGCTAGAGATAAATCAAAATTAATGAAAGCTGCAAATAAAATAAAGTAATTGTACTTTATTTTTTTTATATGATAAAATAAATATGGTGAGAATAAATGAAACTTGGAACAAAAATTTTAATTATTATTAGTTCTACAATTATATTACTTTTAGGATTAGTTTTTATCTTTTTTAAGGATGATATTACAACTTATTTTAAAGAAAAAGAAGGAATTGTCATTAATAATAATCAATACTCAAAAACAACTAATTACAATTATGTAAAATTAACAAATGATTTTTTTGCAAAAGATTATAATCATCTGTTAAATATTATTTATACAATTATTAATAGTGGTAATGATGAATTTACTTTTTATTGTGATAACGAATATTATGAATGTTATAATGACTTTGATGATATTGCTAATGATCAAACCATTATTTCAAATATAAATAATTTTGTTCATCCTTTCAATTCATTTCAAAAATTTATATCTTCTTATAGTAAAGGTAATGGAATAACTATATCTTTTGAAAAAACTTACACAGATGAAGAAATAGAAAATATTAATAATAAGGTTGATGAAATAATTAATAATAATTTAAATAGCTCTATGACTAATACTCAAAAAATTGAAACTATTCATGATTACCTCATTAATAATACAAAATATATAAAAGATGATAATGAAAAATATGATACTGCTACTAATTTATTATTTGATAATAAAGGTGTATGTAGTGCTTACACTGATACTATGTCTATATTTTTATCTAAACTAGGACTTAATAATTATAAAATTGCTACTGATTCACATGTTTGGAATTTAGTATATATTAATGATACCTGGTTACACATTGATGTTACTTTTGATGATCCTGTTACTAATACAGGAGAACAAACTTTATTAAAAGAAATGCTATTTGTAGATACAAATAAATTACAAAGTTTAGATAATGAAAGTCATAATTTTGATAAAACAATTTATAGTGAAGCAAATTAAAAAGAATAAAGATTAATCTTTATTCTTTTACTATATCTTTAATTATATTTTCAAAAGAAATATTATCTATATTATACCAAGTAATATCATCCTTAAATTGATTATTAAAAAAAGTATATTGTCTTTTAGCATAATTTCTTGATACTTGTTTTATTTTATCAATCGCTTCTTCTAAAGTTACTTCATTATTAAAATATTTATATAATTCTTTATATCCAATAGCAGTATTAATAGCTCTAGTATTTATTTTTTTATCATATAAATCTTTTACTTCTTCTAATAAGCCACTTTTAATCATTAAATCTACTCTATTATTAATATTTTCATAAAGAATAGACCTATCTCTAGTAAGGCCAATTATTTTAGAAGGATAAACTTTTTCATTACCTTTTTTTTCATCGTTATGAAAGTCATAATTATATAAAAGAGCTTTTAAATATAAACCTGTTCCACCTACTATTACAACAGGTTTATTTTCTTTCAATAATTTATTTATAAGTTCTCTACCCTCTTTTTGATAATCAAAAACAGAATAATCTTCATTAATACTTCTTATATTAAAAAGATGATGAACAATTCCTTCTTTTTCTTCATCTGTAATCTTAGCTGTTCCAATATTTAATTCTTTATAAATCTGCATACTATCACAATTTATTATTTCTGCATTTAATTTCTTTGCAAGCATTATTGATAATTTAGTTTTACCTACTCCAGTAGGTCCTATTATTGCATATATCATAATATTTTCCTCCTATAGTTTTCTAACTGCTTTCTTCATATCACTTAGAGTCACAATATCTTTTGATAATCTATCTTCTAAAAATTGTTTTAATGTTATTAAATACTCTTTTAGTAATTTATTATCTGAAGTTTTTTCCATTGAAGAATATATTTGATATAAACAATGAGATTTTGTTATAAGAGTATCTATATCTTTGGAATCATTAATTGTTTCATAAATAAAAGCCGAATTTAAATGTCTAGTATTCATAGTTGTTAATTTTGAATAAGAAAAATCTTCATTATAATAGAAAAAATCTGTATCAATTATATTAAATTTATTATTAGTGCTATTATATAAAATATTTTTCCCATTAACATCAACAATAATAATATTTGATTCTGATAATTTATCTGTATCTTGATATATTTTATCTATTCCAGAAATTATTTTATCAATTGCAATAGTTTCTTTATTGATTGAACGACCTCTTATAAAAGGCATTAATGAAAATATTATATTTCCATTAATATCATATGAAATCTTATATGGAAAAACATAAGTATCATTCTCTATGTTAATTAATGGTTTTCCTTTTAGGATTGAATCATATAACTTTATAACTTCATTATCATCTGTTAAATAGCAAGTTGCATAGGCACCTTTACCTAGTTTTGCTTTAAAACTTTGTTCCATATTTTGCATGTCTTATTCCCCACAATTGATATATATATTACAAGAAAAACCAAAAAAAAGCAATATTACATTGCTCTTTTAAACATTTTCTCTAATTCATATATTGAATAACTAATGATTGTGGGCCTACCATGAGGACAAGTCCAAGGATTCTCTGTTTTAGCTAATTTTTCAATTAGTATTTTTAATTCTTCTAAAGAAACATACTCATTTGCTTTAATACTCATTTTACATGCTAAAGTAATAGCAATTTTTTCATTAAACTTTTCTTTATTAAAATCTTCATTTTGAATAATAACTTCAAATATTTTTCTTAAAGATTCTTCTACATAATTTTTCTTTATCCAAGTAGGATGACTTCTTATTATTATAGTATTGTTACCAAATTCTTCATAAGTAATATTTAATTGATCTAATATACTAAAATTTTCTTTTAAGATTAAGTATTCATTGTTTGAAAATTCTAATTTAATTGGAACAAGTAAATCTATTTGATCTTTTTTCTCTTCACCAAGAGCTTTTTTATAAAACTCATAATTTATTCTTTCATTGACAGCATGTTGATCCATAATAAACATACCATCTTCATTCTCTCCAATAATGTATGTATCATGTACAACTGCAAGCGGTTCAATCATTTTAAATTTATTAGTGGTTTGTTCACTATTAATATTATTATAAACAATCTCTTCTTCTTTAATATTTAAGTCAAAGCTTATATCTTCAAAAGTTGGTTTTACTATATTTTTATCTACAAAATCTATTTTATTATCAATAGTAGTTACATTATCAATATTAGAAATAGGTCTATCTTCATACTTTGCTTCTGGTATTAAATTTAATTTTTCCAAAGCAGATGAAATTGTTACTAAAATGAGTTCCATTAATTCTTCTTTTTTAGAAAATTTAATATCCATTTTAGTGGGATGTACATTGACATCTACAATAGATGGATCACAATTAATATTTAATATTGCAATAGGATATCTGTCTTTGGGAATATAGGTATGATATGCTTCTAATACTGTTCTTGAAACATCATAATTTTTTACTGTTCTACCATTAACTAAAATAGTAATAAAGTTTTTATTTGATCTAGTAATTTCAGGATATGAAACATACCCATTTATATCATAATCATCATTATTATTACTAATCTTTATCATTTTTTTAACTACATCTAATCCATAAATATTATTAATTACTTTTAATAAATTACCACTACCATCTGTTGTAAGTAGAACTTTATCATCATTGATTAAACTAAATTTTATATTGGGATTAGACATTGCCATTTTATTAACATAATCTACAATATTAGATAATTCTGTATATAAACTTTTTAAATATTTTAATCTTGCAGGTGTATTAAAAAAGATATCAGTTACTACAATAGTTGTACCTTTTCTTAAATCTGAACTTTCTATCTTTTCAACTTTTCCACCATTAATAATTAATTTTGTTCCTTCTTTTTCATTAGATGTTTTAATCATCATTTTTGATACACTAGCAATTGAAGGTAATGCCTCACCTCTAAAGCCTAATGTTTCAATATTAAATAAATCTTCATCTTCATATATTTTACTTGTTGCATGTCTAAGTAAACAGTTAGTAGCATCTTCTTTATCCATTCCTTTACCATTATCTGTTACTTTTATTTCTTTTAATCCGGAATCAACAAGTTCAATTTTAATCTCTGTTGCCTTGGCATCAATAGAGTTTTCTACTAATTCTTTAACAACATTCATTAATCTTTCTACAACTTCCCCAGCTGCTATTTTATTGGATAAAGTTATATCCATTACTTTTATAATACTCATAAAACCACCTGTTTCTTATTTACAATAATTAATTTTGAATTGTTTTGTTGTAATTGTCTTCCCTGCACTTCTTGCATTATTTACATCAGCATTTGTTGCCAATAATACACCATCAGCATACATTAAAATTTCATTAGTACTAGAATCTCCTGCATCGTTAATAACTAAAGTATTATCACAATATAATTGTAAGCAAAATACTTCTTCTTGTGAATTAGAAATTTTTGAAATTAGGCTTTGTTTCTCTGAACTATCAATTCCTTCGGTATTATTAATGTTATTTGTTTTATTACTTTTAATTATATATTTAATTTTACTTTGCGAACCAGTATTACATTTTTTATTGTTATAACCTAAATCAGTCGTAAACTTAAGTTGAGAAACATTTACTTCGGTCTGATTTGAATTATTAATTCTATAATTTTCAAATGCAGAAATTATTGTTTGTTTTAAAGCTATTTTTTCTTTTTCATTTGCAGTATTTCTTGTTTTTGTAATAGAAATGGCTGCGATAGAAACAATTAAAGACAAAATAACAATTACTGCTAAAAGTTCAACCAAAGTAAATCCTTTTTTATTCATAAATTATCACCTATTAAAATTATATCATTTTTTCATAATAAAAAAAAGAAATTATCAATTTTCTTTTACTTTACATAGACTATTTATAGAAAGGAGAAATACCTATGTATTATTATCCCAGACCAAATACTTATTACTTACAAAATAATAGATATGGAAATAATAGATTAATTCCTGGAGGTTTTATTTTACCATTTGCTTTAGGATTTGCTACTGCACCATTAGTATTACCAGGTTATAGACCTCGCCCTTACTACCAGCCTAGACCACCATATTATGGACCAATTTATTATTAAAAAAAGATTCTCACAAGAATCTTTTTTATGCAAACATTTTCTCAATTATTTTAGTATTAATTACTTCATAACAATCTTTAAGTTTATACTCTACCATTATTGTTTTATAAGATATATTATTTAATTCAGTAACATTGTTTTTAAATAAATCTATAATAGAATTTTTAATTATATTTATTATTTGCTTTTCTGTTTCATTTAACAATTTTATTACTGCATCATTAGATTTATTTGCTAAAGGACTTTTACTTAATAAGACATTTCTAAATTTTAAAAATTGTTTTTCAAAATTATATTCAAAGTTACATATTCTATAAATAGTTTCATTATATCTATTTATATTCTTTTCTAAATTTTCTTTATCACAATCAATTATTGAAATCATCTTTAATATTGAAGTTAAAGATTTATCAAATAATGTATTGTTAAAATTAATAAAATAATTATTTAATTCTTTTAATTGAAGTTGTTTTGCTTTAGTATTTTTACTTTTTTGTATTTTTAATGATTCATTAAAACAATCATTTAATAGCTTACCTATTTCATTACAATTATTTTTTAATATTTTATTTACTTCTAAATTGGCTTTGTTTTTTAATAATTCTTTTGAATAATCAACTAATAATAATTTATTTTTTTCATTTGCTGTTTCTTTTAAATCAATTGAATCATCAATAAAATTAATAAAATTATTTTCAAAAGATTGAATTACTTCATCTTTAAATAATTTGTTTAAATCAGATAAATTATCAAATAATATTTTTTTATTTTGCTTTATAATTTTAGTAACTAAATTATAAATAGAAATACTATCTTTTAACTTATAATCTATTGATACTTTATATAGAAATAAATCAAAACTAGAATCAAAATTACTTATAAATTTTTTATTCATTGAATCTATTGCTTTTATTTTTTCTTTATATTCTTTTATAATACCGTTGCATGTTTTTACATTAAAAAGTGGATTAGTTATAGTAAACAATGCCACAGAATTTGTTTTATCTGTAATATCAAGGACTAAGTCAACTGTTCTTTGATTTAATTCTTTTATTAAATCATTTAATAAACATAGTAAATTATCTTCAAATAATTTTTTAAACTCTTTTTCTTGTTTTTTTTCTAGTATATCTATAACTTGTTCAACAGTGTTTTTTTCAAAACTATCTACAATATTAGAGGTTTGTTTTTTATATATATCAGTTGTATTATTTATTCTTCTTTTTGCATCATCAAAATAAGAATTATACATTTCTTTTATTTTCATTTTACAACCTCCTTTACTATATTATTACATCTTTATTTTATTATATTTTTCAAGTATTAGACATAGGTTTTAAAAATTTATTTTTGTTTTTATTCAATTTTACACTTTTTGTGTAAAGTTCAATAAAATTATTAATATTTACAAAAGTCTTTTCCTATTGTATACTTACTATAGAATAAGGAGGAGCATTTATGAATAATAATGATTTTGATGATTTAAATCAATTTGTTAAAGAAAACTATAATAATAATAAATTAAAAAAAATTAAAAGAAAAAAAATTATTATTATTTTAATAAATGTTGTTTCCATTAGTTGTTTATTAGCTGGAGGAATTGGCCTTAAAAGCATTTATGATTATAAAAAAGATTTAGAAGAAAATAAATTATTACAGCAAAAATTAGATGAATATTTTGTTAAAATTGAAAAAGAAAGAAAATTAAAAGAGGAACAAGAAAAAGAAAAAGAAGAACAAATTCTTACTTCAGTTATTGATTTTGATCCATTAATATTAACTAATTCTGATACAATTGGATGGTTAACTGTTAAAAACACTGAAGTTAACTTACCTATTGTTCAATCATCAGATAATGAATATTATTTGAATCATAATTTTGAAAAAAATTGGAACTCATTAGGTTGGGCTTTTGCAGATCATCGAAATATTTTTCCTGAATTGAGTCAAAACACAGTATTATATGGTCATACTTATAAAGATACATTGATTTTTAGTTCATTAACGAATACTTTAAGAGATGATTGGTTAAACAATAGTGAAAATCACATAATAGAATTTTCTACGATAGATGGTTATCATCAATGGCAAATCTTTAGTATATATACAATTGAAGAAACAAATGATTATATTACTACAGATTTTAACAATGAAGAATTCTTAAATTTTATTAATTTAGTAAAATCAAGAAGTATTAAAGATTTTAATGTAGAAGTTAATGAATTTGATAAAGTACTTACACTATCAACTTGCTATATAGATTCATATCATCGATTGGTTATACATGCAAAATTAGTTAACTAAAAATATTTTATATTATTATAGGTGGTATTTGATGAAAAAAGAAAAAAGAAAATTAAAATTGAAAGATTTTATTGTTATTATATTAATAATAATTGCATCAGGAGTTTTATGCTATTCCTGTTATAAAATTGTTAATTGGAAAATTGATAATGAAGAAACAAAAAACATAATTGAAGATATTGGTGATCCTACAAAAGAAAAAAAAGACAATGAAAACACAGAAACATTAAATCCACCTACTAATGAATTTGATCCATATTGGGATTATATAAAAATACCTTTAATTGATGTAAACTTTGATGAATTAAAAGCAAAAGCACCTGATACAGTTGGTTGGATTTATGTTGGAGGTACTAATATAAATTATCCTGTTGTTCAAGCCGGTAATAACGATTATTACTTAGATCACTCATTTGATGAAACATGGAATGATGCAGGATGGATTTTTATGGATTATAGAAATGACCCTGTTAATTTTAATTCAAATACCATTATATATGGCCATAGTAGATATGATAAATCTATGTTTGGTTCATTACGAAATATTACAAATAACAATTGGTACAATGATACTGATAATTACATTGTTAAGTTTTCTACTCCAACTGAAAATACTTTATGGCAAGTTTATAGTGTTTATACTATACCTGCTGAAGGTTATTATTTAACAACTAGTTTCTCAAGTGATAATGAGTATCAAACTTGGCTTGATACAATGTTAAAGAGAAGTGTCTTTGATTTTCATACAACTGTTAATTCACAAAGTAAGACCTTAACTTTATCCTCATGTTATACTTCAGATGGAGTTAGAGTTGTATTACATGCTAAATTAATAAAAAGAGAAAGCAGATAAAAAAGAACATTTAAATGTTCTTTTTAGTTAAAATTAAAATAATTATTATGTTTTTTCTCATATCCTAATGTTGTTGGCTCACCATGACCAGGATATATTTTTATATCATCATCATACTCAATGATTTTTTTTAAACTTAAAATCATATCTTTAGGAGATCCACCATCCAAATCAGTTCTTCCTATATCATCTTTAAAAATAAAATCCCCAGTAAACATACAACCATATTCATAAAAATAAATAGTAATACTATCTTCACTATGACCTGGTGTATAAATTACTTTAAATTTAAATGGATCTAAAAAATGTTTTTGTTCAAATAAACTATTAAAATCATATGCTTCAATATTATACATTTCTTTTAAACTTTTTAATGCTCCAATATGATCACTATGATTATGAGTAATTATTATTCCAACTGGAGTAAGATTATTTTCTAATATTCTTGATACAATGAAATTTTCATCATCACCAGGATCAATTATAAGGCATTTATCATTTTTTGAAATTAAATAACAATTAGTTTCTAATTTTCCAACTGTTAAAATATCTATATTCATTTTTCTAATCCTTTTCTATAAGCATCTCTTAAATAAAATGAATCTTTACAACCCATAAAACAAATTACTGAATTAGGATAATTATATAATTTTGATATTTCTTCTAGAGAAATACTCTCACTATCAGGTACAAGATCAGTAATTAATTTTGAAGTTATATTTGGATAATCTTCTATTTTTTCCCTTGCTGGTTCTATCTCTGTTACAAATGCTTTATCAGCAAGTTTTATAACATCAGCAAATTCTTTATAGAAAGCTTCTGTTCTTGATAATGTATATGGTATTAAAACCGCTACTACTTGCTTATCAGGATATTTTTGTCTAGCAGTTTCTATAACCGTTTTTACTTCAGTTGGATGATGTGCATAATCATCTACAAGTACACAGTCATTAATAAATTCTTCACTAAATCTTCTTTTTGCACCTTTAAAACTATCTAAATAATTAATAATATCGTCTTTTGACACCCCTAATAAGTCACATATATAAATACTTGCTAAAGAATTAAGTACCATATGTTTTCCAAAAATATGGATATCAAAATGACCATAAAATTCATTATGCATATATACATCAAAACTAGATCCATTATCTTTATATTCAACATTTTTAGCAACAATATCATTATTATCACCAAAACCATAATATACAATTTTATCACTCTTTAATTTTCTTACATTAATATCATCACCATAAGCAATTACCTTATTTGTTACAGAGTCTATAAATTCTTGAAATACATCAATTATTTCATCTACATTTTTATAACAATCAACATGATCTAATTCAATATTAGTAATAATTGCATAGTCAGGAAAATATGAAAGAAAATGTCTTTCAAATTCACAAGATTCTACTACAAAAAGATTTGAGTCTTTATTAATAAAACCTGTCCCATCACCAATTAAATAATTAGTACCAATTGTATTATCCAATATTCTTGAAATCATTGAAGTTGTTGTTGTTTTTCCATGAGTTCCTGAAATACATATTGAATTAAATTTTTTTGTAAATTCACCAATAACTTCAAAATAACCTTTTACTTCTAAATCAAGTTTTCTTGCTTTCTTAATCACTGGATGATCTTCATGTATAGCTGCAGTATGAATAACAATCATTCCTTTTTCTAAATTATTTAAATCATAATAAATAGGAATGTTTCTTTTTATTAATGGCTCTTCTGTTATTGCATAATACTTCATATCATCATAACCAATTATCTCATTTCCAAGATCATATAACATTGTAGCAAGAGCACTCATACCTGAGCCTTTTATACCAGCCATAAAATATTTCATATTTTACCTCCCTCTATTTTTATTTTTTATATTTGTACCATAATTTATTAATTCAACTGATTCTTTATCATAATTTAATACACCTGAATCAATAATTTCTTGAATATTATTAATTATTCCAATTTGTTCTAAATAACCAATAGTAATACCAACATATCCTTTTAAATCTATTAAAAATGCTTCTTCTAATTCCTTTATATTGGCATATTGAGGAAATAATTTTATAAAATTTTCATAATTTTTTCTACATTCCATTACCTAACCTCCTATAATATTTCAAGTATAACATTTTTATTTAATATTGTTAACAAAAAAGATGCTACCATCTTTATTTTGTTGTTAACTTTTCTTCTCCACCCATATAAGGTCTTAGAACTGTTGGAATATTTATACTTCCATCTTCGTTCATATTGTTTTCCATAAAAGCAATTAACATTCTTGGTGGTGCTACTACTGTATTATTTAATGTATGTAAATAGTAAGTTTCTTTATCTTTTTTAGCTCTTATTCCAAGTCTTCTAGCTTGTGCTTCGCCAAGATTAGAACAACTTCCTACTTCAAAATATTTTTTTTGTCTTGGACTCCAAGCTTCAACATCACATGATTTAACTTTTAAATCTGCCAAATCACCACTACAACATTCTAAAGTTCTAACAGGAATATCTAAACTTCTAAATAATTCAACTGTATAACTCCACATTTTATTATACCAATACATTGATTCTTCTGGTTCACATATAACAATCATTTCTTGCTTTTCAAATTGATGAACTCGATACACTCCTCGCTCCTCAATTCCATGTGCCCCTACTTCTTTTCTAAAACATGGTGAATAAGAAGTTAGAGTTAAAGGTAATTCCTTCTCATTTAATATTTCTCCCATAAATCTAGCAAT
>CAZAPU010000017.1:0-15621 GCA_964487215.1 uncultured Mycoplasma sp.
AAAATAGTTAGAGATATCTAACTATTTTTTTAATATATTCTTTAAATTTAATGATGCATTATAAATATCTTTTTTAGATAAATTACTATTATTTTTATTTAATAAATCGATCGCATCTTTTACTGTTATATCATTTTTTATCATTAATTCTATTAAAGAAGCTTCAATTGAAATTGAACTTACTTCTTCTATTTTATTATTTTTTTCTATAACAACTGTATATTCTCCTAATTCAACATTTTCAAAAAATTTCATATCCTCTAATACCTTATCAATATTACCATAATATTTTTTTTCATGCAATTTTGTTAAATCAGAGCAAACTACAATACTTATATTTCCTAACTGTTCTTTTAAATATTCAATTGTTTTTACTATTCTTTTTGGAGATTCATAAAAAACAAAGACTTTTACATCACTATTGTTTATTTGTTTTATTAATTCCTTTTTATCTTTACTCTCTCTAGGAAAAAAAGACAAAAAAGTAAAATTTTTAATATCAAAACCACTTATTGATAATGCTGTTGTTACAGCAGATATTCCACCAATTGGTATAACATTAATATGCTCTTTAACACATTCTTTTACTAGAATATAACCAGGATCAGATATACAAGGCATTCCAGCATCAGTAATTAATGCTATATTCTTATCTTCTTTTAAATCTTTTATTATTGAATAAACTTTTTCTTTTTCATTAAATTTATGATAAGAAATAAGTTTCTTTTTTATATCAAAATAATTAAGTAATTTTAAACTATGCCTTGTATCTTCACAAAGAATTAAATCTACTTCTTTTAAAGTATCAAGTTGTCTTTTTGTTATATCATTTAAATTACCAATAGGTGTTCCTACAACATAAAGATTTCCCATTTTCTCACCTCTTTATTTTTACTCCTAATAATCTTGTTAATTCAATTGCTTGATCAATTGATATAATTGCACCTTTTATATCATTTGCCATTAATACAATATTAGATATATTTGATGATGACAAATCAATATCTTTTAATGATGTATGAATAAATTCTGTTTTAGTAAGATCAACATTTTCAAATTCAATTTGTTCAAACTTTACTTCACTAAATGCTGATGATATTAAATTACTGTTTTCTATTAAAGTACTTTTTAATTTACTATAGGAAAAATTAGCATAACTGCAATTAGATTTATATATTTTTACATTAGTAAATCCACTTCCTCCAAAATCAGTTCCTGATAATTTACAACCATTTATCTCTACTCTATAAAATACATTCTCACTTAAATCACAGTTATTAAATACACAATCTACATAATTTGTTTTAATAAATTTACAATCTTTGAATTTAATATTTTCAAATACACATCCATTAAATTCAATGTATGAAAAGTCTTTATTTACAACTGTTTCATTAGAAAACTTATAATTTTGATAAAATTCTAATTCTTCATTCAAAGACTTTTCTTCTTGTAAAGTTAACAACTTAGGGTTAATTATCTTTATCATTTTTAGTCACTTCTTTTTTTAACTCATCTAATATATTTAATGCTTCAAGTGGTGTAATGCTTAAAGGATCAATTTCTTTTAGTCTGTTTTCAATAATATTTTCTTGTTTTTCTTCTATATCAAAATTTAAACTTGTTTGAGTAAATACTTCTTTTTTGGGTTTTTGATTTTCATATACATCAAGAATTGTTTTAGCTCTATTAATTATTTCCTTTGGAAGATTAACTAAACTAGCTACATGAATACCATAACTCTTATCAACTGCCCCACTTTTTACTTTATGTAAAAAGATAATATTCCCATCTTCTTCAATAGCAGAAACATGAACATTTTTTAAATATCTTAAATCTTTTTCTAATGATGTTAGTTCGTGATAATGAGTAGAAAACACTGTTTTACATTTTACATTATCATGAATATATTCTAGAATTGCTTGTGCTAAACTCATTCCATCATAAGTTGCTGTTCCTCTTCCTAATTCATCAAATAAAATTAAACTATTAGAAGTGGCATTAATAACGGCATTATTAGCTTCTTTCATTTCAACCATAAAAGTTGATTCCCCTGATACTAAATCATCACTAGCACCAATTCTTGTAAATATCTTATCAAAAATAGGAAGTTTTGCTTCACTACAGGGTACAAAAGAACCTATTTGAGCCATAATTATAGTAAGAGCAAGCATTCTCATATAAGTTGATTTACCACTCATGTTAGGACCAGTAATAAGTAAAATATTAGTCTTTTCATCCATAATAATATCATTAGGCACATATTCTTCTTTAGATACTTTTTCTACAACTGGATGTCTAGCATTCTTGATATAAACATTTCTTTCATTTATTAAAGTTGGTCTAATATAATTATTTTCTTCTGCTACTACTGCTAAAGATTGCATTACATCTATTTCACTTAAAACATTAGATACTTCTTGAATACTTGGAATGTACTTTCTAACAATATCTCTTATTTCTACAAATAAATCATACTCTAATGACATACTTTTATCTTCAGAGTTTAAAATCAAATCCTCTTTTTCTTTTAATTCAGGAGTTACATATCTTTCTCCAGTAGTTAAAGTTTGTTTTCTAGTATAACCCCATTCTTCTTTAACAAGTTGAGTTTGTCCTTTTGATATTTCTATATAATAACCAAATACTTTATTAAATCCTACTTTTAAATTTCTTATTCCTGTTCTTTCTTTTTCTTTTTGTTCCAAAGCAAGAATAAAGTCTTTACCTCCACTAGACAAACCTTTTAATTCATCTAATTCTTTACTATAACCTTTTTTAATTATATTTCCTTCTTTTATAGTAATAGGAGCATCTTCATTAATACTTGTTTCTAATAAATTATAAAGATCATCTAAAGTTTCCAAATTTCTATCATAATCTAAATCATTTAATATTCTTTTAATATGTGGAAGTGTACTTAATGAATTCTTTAATTGGATTAAGTCTCTAGCATTAACATTTCCATAACTAACTCTTCCTGATAATCTCTCTAAATCATAAACATTATTTAATAATTCTCTTAATTCTTCTTTTAAGATAAATTCTGTAAGTAATTTAGAAATAAGATTATATCTTCTCTCAATTTTATCTTTATCAATTAATGGATTCTCTATATATTTTTTTAAAGTTCTAGAACCTCCAGCTGTCTTTGTTTTATCTAACAACCAAAGAAGTGAATAAGTTCTTTCTTTTAATCTTATTGTTTCTACTAATTCTAAATTTCTTTTTGAATAAACATCTAATAATAAATATTTATTTTTATCAATAATTTGTACTGCTTTTAAATGATTTAAATTACCCATTTTAGTATCATTTAAATATGATAATAAATGTTTAATAGAATTGATTATTCTTATATCTTTTACATTCTCATAAATATAGTTATAATTATCCTCTAATAAACTATCACTAATTGTAATTAATATATTATAATTTTCTCTTAAAATATTAACTATTTTACGATCAATATTATTATTAACAATTAATTCTTTTATATCTAATCTAATTATTTCATTAATAAGTTTATCGCTATTATAATCAATAAGCTCAGTATAGAAATCTCCTGTTGTTATGTCAGTATAACTTATTGCATAACAATGAGAGAAGTCATAAATACTTCCGATATAATTATTAGTTTTTTCATCTAATGAACTACCTTCCATCATTGTACCTTTAGTAACAACTTGAGTAACTCCTCTTTCAACCATTCCTTTTAATTTTGGATCAGTTAATTGTTCACATATAGCAACTTTATAACCTTTATTAACAAGTTTTTCTAAATATGCTAAATAAGCATGATGAGGTACACCACACATTGGAACTCTTTCATCTAAACCACAATTTTTTCCTGTTAAAGTTAACTCTAATTCATGAGATGCTGTAATTGCATCTTCAAAAAACATTTCATAGAAATCCCCAAGACGAAAAAAGATTATTGAATCTTCATACTTTTCTTTAATATCCATGTATTGTCTCATCATAGGAGATAATTTATTTAAATCTACTTCTTTTCTTTTCATGACAAACTCCTACTAAAATTATAACAAAAAAATAGATTAATATCTATTCTTTTTACTATTTTCTTACCCTTTTAATTGCTGGTTTATAAAGTGAAGATAAATAATCTTGTAAAATATCTACAAGTTCTCCATCTTTATAAAGATCTTCTAATTGTTCTTGAGTTATTAATACAAATACACCATTTAAATTTTGTCCATTTTCATTTAATACTGTGTTAACAAAATCATCATAAGAAATTATCATATTTTGTTTTTTTACTGTTTCATATACTTCATCAAATATAAATAATGGAAATAACATAGTTCGTTTATCAATAATTAATTCTTTTTCTTTTACAATTGGTATTTTCTCAATTATTAATTTTTCATCTTCCATTCTTCCATAACATGGAATAAATTTTTTTAAACCTATTGTACCTATTGGTTTTAGAAATATTTTTCTAAAATTTGAATTTTCATTACTAGTTTTTGGTTTTTTCATTACCATTCTCCTTTAATTTATTTATTGTTTCATCAAAAGTTGAAACACATAATATATCTATATTATAATTTTCTTTTTCTTTTATGACAACTGCCTCATCATAATTTGCTAATGGTACGATAAATATATCTGCTTTTTTATTTACTGCTGCTGTTAATTTTTCTTTAATTCCTCCAATTTCTCCAACATTACCATCTAAATCTAAAGTACCAGTTCCTACAATAATTTTCCCATTCGTTATATCTTCTTTAATTAATTTATTATAAATTGATAAAGCAATCATTAATCCACCACTTGGACCAGATTCTTTATTAGTAAACTTAAATTTTATTTTAGGATTTGTATTATAAACATATTCTGTATTTAAATATATTCCTATTTTTTTTAAATTGTCTATTTCCTTTACAGTTATATAACAATCTATTTCTTTATTATTTCTTAATACCTTTATATTTATTTTATCTTCAATTTCATATCTTTGTAATATTTCAGTAATATCATCAATACTAATTATTTTTTTATCATCTATTTCTAGTATTTGATCTTGTACTTTTAAATTTGTATCTGCTGTTTCTAATATATACAGAACATATAATTTTTGCTTTTCTATATTTATTACTTTATTTGCTTTTTCATAAGCAACAATTGTTGCCGTATCTAATGAAGATGAAAAATAAGTTTTTTCTCTATAATTATATTCTTCTTCTGTCTCATTATCTAAAGTTACTTCATTTATAGGATTAAGTTCATAACTTGGTATTATTTTTGCTAATAAATATGTAATTACTCTTCCTTTTAATTCTTTTACATAAGCTGAATTAATTGTTCCTTTATTATTATAACTATTTTCAACTTGTATTTTTTCATCTATACTTATTGTCCCTCCACCTACTGTAACAGTATAAGGCATAGGAATTATAAGTATTAATGCAATAACAATAGGTACAAAGAAAGATATAATATCTTTTGGAGTTTCAAAAATTTCTTTTAATCTACTTTTTATTTTTCCATCATTCATATTTTGTCTCCTTAATATAATTATAACAAGAAAGAAGGTCTTTATGAAAAAAAAGTTTTTTTCTTTAGCATTTATTTTCTTTATTATATTTTTAATATTTAATATTTTCTCTCATTCAATTGAAATAAATAATATAATTATATATTCAATTGAAATTTTTATTAAAAATATTTTTCCTTCTTTATTTCCCATGTTTATATTATCAAATGTATTAATATCTATTGGTTTATCAGAATTTTTAGGAAATGTTTTTTCAAGAATAACTACAAAACTATTTAATGTAAAAGGTGTAGCAGCTTTTGTATTCTTTATGAGTATGTTCACAGGATTTCCTAGTAATGCAAAATATGTAAAAGACTTATTAGATAAAAAATTAATTGATGAATTAACTGCTAACAAAATATTAATATTTACCTTCTTTTCTAATCCCTTATTTATTATAAATACTGTAGGAATTATGTTTTTTAATAATATAAAAATTGGAATACTTATGTTAATATCTCATATTTTAGGTAATATTATTGTTGGACTTATATTTAGAAATATTTATTATAGAAAAGAAGCAATAGAAGAAAATCTTAGTATTAAAAAAAGTTTAAAAATATTTCATGATAAAATAAATAACACTAATATTTTTAAATCTTTTTTAGATAATATAAATAATTCTTTATCAATACTTTTAACTGTATTTGGTATAATAACTTCTTTTTTAATTTTTAATCAAATAATAAATGAAAATATAAAATTAAATCCTCTAAGTAACAGTATACTTACAGGATTATTAGAGTTTTCTTCTGGTTTAAAAACTATTTCTATTTCAAATATAAATTATAGCTTAAAACTTTATGTATCTATGTTTTTTATATCCTTTGGAGGTCTATCAGTTCATGCTCAAGTTTTAAATATTTTAGAAAATTATAAAATAAATTATTATATTTTTTTACTTTCTAGAATAATACATGGACTAATAAGTATATTTCTTCTTTATATATTTATAAACTTATAGGATGTATTATTTTAAATCCATAGTTTACATCTTTATCTATTTCAAAGTATGGAACATTAATCTTTAAAAAACCGTTTTCAACTTTGATTTCAACATTTGCAATATCATTACTATTAGTTCTAGAATCTAAAAATTCTATAAAATCTTTGTTAGGTATTTCATATTTTATAGTTTGACTTACTTTTCCATAATATACAATATTTTCTTGTAAACCTATTCTTAATTCATAAGTGTCACCATCTTTGAAATTTAATACTTTGCATTCATATATTCCAGTATCTACATTAGGACAATCTGATATGGGATTTGAAGCATTTAATTCTTTTTTTATTAAATCTTTTTCAATCGTCTCTGTCATAGTTGTTTTAAATTCAAGCATGTTTGTTGCAAATGATTTTTCATTATAATTAGTTCTAACACTCATTATAATATTAAGCATACCAATAACCACAACCATTAAAAGAGCAAAAGAAATTATTAATTCTACTAAAGTTATTCCTTTATTATTCATAAATACCTCCTAATTACATTTTGTTACAAATGGGCTAGATGTATCAACAGTATTATCAATACTTTTTGTTCGATAACTATCTTTTTGTACACATGTCTCACCTTCATTACAACAATTCTTTGATTCATCTGGACAAACTGTACCCATTCTATATCCAGCAGCTTCAACATAATTATCACTAGATGGCATAGTAGTCGACCAATTAGGACTGGTTGTTCTATAAATTGTAGCAGGAGTACATTTGATATTATTATATGTTGAATATAAGTTTGGTGACCCTCCTATATCAATTGTGGATACTTGTTCATTTTCATCACAATCGATGGTGTAATTTCCATTATCACAATTTGATTCACTGCAATTAACTAAACGACTATCTAACATTGTACATGAATGAAATTCATTACTTGTTCCACCACTAAATCCATCTGGACAAGAGAAAGTACGATTAGTAATTTCACCAGTACAAGAACCAGTACAACTTTGTTGACATAATTCTTCCGTAGCATATGCATTAGAATCTGTACTACCATCAGTAGGTGCACAAGAATAAGTATATACATTGTTTTTTATAGCATTAATAGTTGTACTAGAATATGTTATGTCACATGTGTCTATACCGTATTTACTGATATTTTGACATATTTGAGTTAGATAACCATCAGCAGCTTCACAATTATTACTATTTGTATCACAAGCAGTTGCAGACCAAGAACTAGCTTCTTTATATATAGTATGTGTTTCACATAATGGGTTTGTAGTATCACAAATCATAGTATCCCAATCTTCGTACTTTACCCATATTTTCTTAGTTTCGCATGTATTAGAAACTGTACATGAAGTAAAATTCCAATCACTCCATAGTTTAGGTTCACATTGTTTTGAATAAAAAGTGCTTGTTGCATATCCATCATTTGTTTTAGTAATTAAACGATATAAATTATAATTAGAATCAGTACTTGGTACATTATAAGTAGGTAAATAATCTATATATTTTTTTAAATTACCACTATTATATTTAGTTTTTACTCCTGTTGTACCACCTGTATTATAACTAGTTAATATCATATCAGTTATACCAAAATTTGACACAAAACTATCACAATTTGATATTATATTTAAATTAGTTTGACATTTTCCATTTTCTACTAAAACTACATAGCCCTTATTTGCATTAGTTAAAAGAGTTGTTTCAGTAGAAGCAGATTTAGTACTTAATGTTTTTAAAAAAGCAGTTTTTACATAAAAATTAGAATATAAAGCATTAATGTTATTGTATGTTTCTCTCTTTTCATATTCTCCCATAGTAGGATAAAAATTAGAATAAATTGCAGTAAAAATAACCATTATTGCAATAGTTACAATTAATAGTTCTGCAATCATGAATCCCTTATTATTAATTTTTTTCAAAATAATCACCTTCTATTATTGATTATATTTCAAAACTATTATATAATAAAAATTAGATAAATGCTAGAGAAAGAATAAAAAAAGAGGGTTATTTATGAAAGAATATAATTTTACTACTACCCCCATAGTAGATATTGCTAATAATATCATTATTGATGCGGTTTCTATGAATGCCAGTGACATTCATTTTGATCCTGCAGAAAACTATTTAAAGATTAGAATTAGAATAGATGGAGAGCTTAGAGATTACTCTATTGTAGAAAATAAATATAAAAGAAATTTAATTACAAGAATTAAACTTTTGTCAGGAATGAATATTACAGAATCAAGATTACCTCAAGATGGTGCTATTAAAAGTAACATAAATGGTAAAGATCTAGACTTAAGAGTTTCTTGCTTGCCTACTTCTTATGGAGAAAAAATAGTTATAAGAATTCTTGATTATTCAATGTCTTTTGAGGGAATTGAAGCTTTGGGCTTTACAAAAGAAAACTATGAAATTATATTACAAATGTTAGCTAACCCTAATGGTATTATTCTTGTAACAGGTGCTACTGGTTCTGGTAAATCAACTACTGTTTATTCAATGATACAAAGGTTAAACAAAGAAGATACTAATATTATTACTGTAGAAGATCCAGTAGAAATGAATATTGAAGGTATTAATCAAATACAAGTAAATAGTGATATAGGATTAGACTTTAATACTGTTTTAAGATCTATTTTAAGACAAGATCCTAATGTTATTCTTATTGGAGAAATAAGAGATTCTGAAACTGCAAAAATTGCTATTAGAGCATCTATAACAGGACATTTGGTACTGTCAACTTTACATACAAATAATTCTTTAACTACTATTGAAAGACTTTTAGATATGGATGTTGAAAGATATTTGCTTTCTTCTTCACTTAAAGGTATTATTTCACAAAATCTTGCTAAAAGATTATGTCAAAAATGTAAAAAAGAAAGACCTACTACTTCTGTTGAAAAGAAAATATTTGAAAAAGCATTAAAAACAACAGTAGATAAAGTATATGAACCAGTTGGCTGTTCAGAATGCAGGAATGGATATAAAGGAAGAATTGCTATTCAGGAAGTACTTTTAATTACTGATGAAATAAGAGATGCAATTAATGAAAATGTACCAAGAAGCGAATTAAGAAAAATGATTTATCAACAAGGTGTTAAAACTTTGTTTCAAGATGGTTTAATAAAAGTAATAAATGGTGTAACAAGTTTTGATGAAGTATTTAGAATCGTAGATGTTGAAGATGATGAAGACAATATTTATGGAAAAGAAAAGGCAATAAAAGCCCAAGAGATGGCAGAAAAAGATAAAGAAAATAATGATACACCTGCAATAATTAAAACTGAAATACCAAAACTTGAAGATATTAAAACTGAAATCAGTGAAGAACCAATAACTATTAATAAAACAAATGAAATACCTGAATATAATAGTGAAAACATTAATCAAATTGATGAAATAAAAGCAATTGAACCAATACCTGAGTATAATAGTGAAACTATAAGTAAACCAAGTGAACCTATAAAAGAAAATAAAGATGAAATAAATGATCTATTTAATTCATTAAGAGTTACTGAACCAGTACAAAATACTTTTCAAACAACTACACCAATTGTTGAGCAACCTAAACCAATTACTGATATTGAACAACCAAAAACTGAAACTAAAGAAACAGACAATGGTTATACTGATGATTTAATTAGTTTAATAAATCAAGGTTTCTTTGAATAAAATAAATAAAGATGTTAACAATATTGTTAACATCTTTTTATAATTTATATGGATTAAAATCTATTTCTATTAAAACATTTTTATTATTAAAATAATGTTCTTGAAGTTTTTTTAAATATGGAAGAATACTATCAATTTGTTTATATTTTATTATTATTTGAAATCTATAGTTATTATTTACTTTAAATACATTTGCTACAGTTGGTCCAAGTACCAACTCTTTTATTTCTCTTTTTAAATATTTACTTATTTTTATAGCATCTTCACTTGCTGTTTCATATGATTTTGAAACTATTTTTATAGTACATATATAATAATATGGTGGATAAGATAATTTTTTTCTTATATTCATTTCTTCATTATAAAAACTCAAATAATCATTATTTATTGTATACCTAATTGCATAATGATCAGGATTATAAGTTTGAATTATTACCTTACCTTCTTTTTCTCCTCTACCACTTCTGCCGGAAACCTGATTTAACAACTGAAAAGTATTTTCACTACTTCTGAAATCCGGAAAATTTAAACTTTGATCGGCAGTTATTACACCAACTAAAGTAACATTAGGAAAATCTAAACCTTTAGCAATCATTTGTGTCCCAAGTAAAATATTATACTCTTCATTTAAAAATGAATTAATAATTTTTGCATGAGCATTTTTTTTACTAGTCGTATCAACATCCATTCTTAATATTTTTGCATTTGGTATAACTTTATATAATTCTTCCTCTACTCTTTCTGTTCCAATACCAAAATCTTTAAATTTTTCTTTACATTCTGGACAAACTTCTTTTCTCTTTGTTGCATATCCGCAATAATGACATCTCAACAAATTAGAAGTTTTATGATAAGTTAAACTTATATCACAATTCGGACATTTTTCTGTATATCCACAATTAGAACAAATAAGATATGATGAATAACCTCTTCTATTCAAAAAAAGAATTACTTGTTCCTTCTTATTTATCTTTTCTTTTATTTCATCAATTAAAATATTAGATAAATAACTATTTGATTTCTTAAATTCTTTGTTCATATCTAATATTTTTACAGTAGGTAAATTTCTTTTATTATATCTTTCTTTTAATTCTATTAATTTATATACAGATTTTTTTGCTCTAGCATAACTTTCCAAAGATGGAGTAGCACTTCCGAGTACTAAAGGACAATTATGATATTTACACCTTTCTTTAGCAATATCTATCGCATTATATCTAGGTGTATTTTCTTGTTTATAAGTATTTGAATGCTCTTCATCAATAATAATAATACCTATATTATCAAGTGGTGCAAAAATAGCACTTCTAGCACCTATAACAATATTAACTTTACCTTCTTTTATCTTTCTCCATTCATCATATTTTTCACCATCAGATAAACCCGAATGAAGTACTGCTATATCATCAAAATAAGTTGTAAATCTATTTACTATTTGTGGTGTTAGAGAAATTTCAGGAACAAGTAAAATAGCAGTTTTACCCATATCTTTTACTTTCTTTATAAGTTCCATATATACATTAGTTTTTCCACTTCCGGTAACACCATGAATTAAAATTGTATCTTTAGTATTTAAACTATTTATTATTTTTTGATATGCTAATTCTTGTTCATTATTTAATGAAAATTTTTCTTTTTCTCTTGCTTCTAAATTATAACGATATCTTTCTTTTTTCGTTTCAATAATAATTTGTTTATTTAATAAAGTCTTTACACTGCTTAATGATATTTTATTTAAATAAGATTTCTCTATTTCTTTATTTTCTTTTAATAAATTAATAATTTGTTTTTGTGATTCATTAAATTTTATATTATCTATATTAATATTATTTAAACTAATATAACTATCATAAATAATACTCATATTTACTTTTTTCTTAGCCTTTAATGCTTTAGGTAACATAGCACTATAAGAAGACATTAAACTAGATAATGTCATATTACTTATATATTTACCAAGTTTTAATAACTCATCATTTAATATAGGAAAATTATCTACTAAATTAATTACTTCTTTTAAATCTTCTTCTTGATTATATTTTCTAATATCCATAACAAAACCTTCAAGTATTTGTTTCCCAAAAGGTACTGTCACTCTCATTCCTATTTTAATACTACTCTCTTGTTCTTTTTTTATTTTATAGGTAAAAGTTTTATCTATAAAAACATGAGTTAATTCAACCAAAACATCACAAACCATAATTTACTCCTTATTTTATTATTTCTGTTAATTTATCCTTTAAATCTTCTCTTTTTAATCCTATTTCTAAATTAGCTCTAATATATTCTACTTTATTACCAATATCATAATAAGTTCCATTCATATTACAAGCATAAAAAGGTTGTTTCTTCATTAATATAGCCATTGCATCTGTGAATTGGTACTCACCATTTTTACCAGTATGTAAATTATCTAAAATATTAAATATATCCTTTGATACAATGTACCTACCTAAACCAGCAAGATTAGATGGAGCTTGTTCAAGAGATGGCTTTTCTATTATATTTTTTATTTTATTATTTTCCGTTACATCTAATATACCATATCTTGAAACAGATTCATCAGGTACAGATAATGCTCCAATCACATTAGCTTGATTTGTTTCATTTATATTAATTAATTGTTTTAAAGTAGGAATATCACTATCTATTAAATCATCCCCGTATAAAACAGCAAAATAATCATCATCTATTATATCTTTTGCTAAAGATATAGCATGACCACTACCTCTAGCATTTGTTTGAATAATATAATGAAATTTCATTTTTCTAATCATCTCATTAAGTTCTTGTAATAAAATTTTCTTTTCATCACTAAGTCTACTTTCATATTCTTCATCTTTAGAAAAATAATTTTTTATTTCTGGTTTTAATGGACTTGTAATAAAAATGATTTCTTCAATTCCACTTAAATAACATTCTTTTACAATATAATGTATAGCCGGTGTATCAATGATAGGTAACATCTCTTTGGGAACACTTTTTGTAACAGGTAAAAACCTTGTACCTAAACCCGCTACTGGAATAACTGCCTTTTTAATCATAATAATTCTCCTTCTAATTTTAATTAATTTACCTTTTTAATACTTTTATGATTCTTTAAAAATTGTTTAATGCCTATTTTATTATTAAATGCTATAGATATTATATTATTGTTAATTCCTATGACAACTCCTAATCCAAATTTATCATGTTCAACTTTATCACCATATTCATAATTTACATCTTCAGTATATATGTTTTTTTCTTTTTTGACAATTTTTGTATTATCAGCATTCTCAAAATCTATTAATTCTTCATCTATTTCATTAATAAATCTACTTGGAATATTTACTTGTTCTTTACCAAAAATCATCCTCTTTTTAGCATTAGTTAAAAATAATTTTATTTTTGCTCTAGTTATAGCTACA
The DNA here is from genome assembly GCA_964487215.1 of uncultured Mycoplasma sp. Classification (GTDB taxonomy): domain Bacteria; phylum Bacillota_I; class Bacilli_A; order RF39; family UBA660; genus CAG-611. The sequence continues at coordinate 13,618 of CAZAPU010000017.1, forward strand.
TACATTAATCTTCGTTCTTCTTCTAGTTCTTCACTACTATTAAACGAATTGTAATGTGGAAATAATCCTTCCTCTAATCCTACTATAAAAACATAAGGAAATTCTAATCCCTTAACTGAATGCATTGTCATTAAACTAATTCTATTTGGATCATTTTTATATTCTTCGACATCACTAACTAATGATACTTCAAGAAGAAATTCTTCTAGTGAAATAAGCCCTTCTCTTTCTTCAAAAGATTTAGTAATTGATTTAAATTCCTCTAAGTTCTCTAATCTTATATCCGCTTCAAGTGTTTTCTCTTCTTTTAATGCTTTTTTCATACCACTTTTGTCAAGGATTAAATCAATTAATTCTGTTAATGTAACTTTATCAACTTGATCTTTTAATTCTAAAATTAAATTTTTAAATTCTAATTCTTTTCCATCTTTTATTGCATCAAACATACTTGTATTATATAAAGATGCTGTCTTTTCAATATCACTAATGCTTTTTAATCCAATTCCTCTTTTAGGAGTATTTATTGCTCTAGTAAGACTAATATCATCATTGCTATTATGAATTAATCTAAGATAAGAAAGTAAATCTTTTATTTCTTTTCTAGAATAGAAATAGAAACTTCCTACTACTTTAAAATTTAGATTTTGTTTTAAAAATTCTTCTTCAAAAACTCTTGATTGAGCATTAGTACGATAAAGAATAACTATATCACTATAATTAACTCCACTTGCTAATAGCTCTTTTATTTTTCTTATGCAATAAAATACTTCATCTACTTCATCAAAGGCACGATAATAACTAAGTTTATCTCCCTCATCATTATCACTCCATAAGTTTTTATCTTTACGATATTCATTGTTTTTTATAATGGAATTGGCAGCAGCCAAAATGTTTTTACATGATCTATAATTTTGTTCTAATAAAATAGTTTTACAATCTTTATAATCTTTTTCAAAATTTAAAATATTTTTATAATTTGCACCACGGAACAAATAAATACTTTGTGAATCATCACCAACAACACATAAATTTTTATATTTTGCACTCAACATTTTCACAAGTAAATATTGAGCATGATTTGTATCTTGATATTCATCAATTAAAATATATTTAAATCTTTCTTGATATTTATTAAGAATATCAGGATTTTCATTAAATAGTTTTATTGGTAAAATTAATAAATCATCAAAATCAACAGCATTGTTTTTAAATAAAATTTCTTGATATTTTTTATAAACTTTATAAATAACATCGTCTTCTTCACTTCTAACATATTTTTTATATTCATTTGGCATCACAAATTCATTTTTTGAACTACTAATTTTATTTCTAATCATATATGGACTAAAAGTTTTAGAATCATAATTTAAATCTTTTAATATTTTTTTTATTAAAGTTAATACATCATCACTATCCATAATATTAAAATTTGATAAATAACCAAGTCTTTCACAGTTTTCTCTCAAAATTCTTACTCCAAAGGAATGAAAAGTTGATGCAATTAAAGAAGTTTTTCCTATCATTGATTCAATTCTATTTTTCATTTCTAATGCAGCTTTATTAGTAAAAGTTATAGCTAATATATTATAAGGATCTACATTATATTCTTTTATTAAATATGCAATTCTTGTCGTAAGTACTTTTGTTTTACCAGATCCTGCTCCTGCTAATATTAATAATGGGCCATCTTTGTGTAAAACAGCCGTTTTTTGCTTTTCATTTAAATTTTCAAGTATATCTTTCATGTTAATCACCTAAATATATTATACCAAAATAAATAATGAAAAAAAGCGAACATAAAGAAAAAATCAAATATTACTATTTGATTTTAATCATTATCAACTACTAAAACTGATGTTGTTGATGCAAAAGCTTTAGCTGCTCCGTCATATGATCTGAAAGCATGTCCACCTGCTCCAGCATTACTAGCATAAAATTCTCCTCTAGTATCCCACCATAATGATGACGAATAAGATATTTTTGCATAACCACCATTCCAAGTTT
>CAZAPU010000018.1:0-13655 GCA_964487215.1 uncultured Mycoplasma sp.
TTTAGAAAGTAATGGTTCATCTTCACAAGCAAGTATATGTGCTGGTTGTATGTCGCTTATGACTGCAGGAGTGCCTATAAAAGCTCCAGTAGCAGGTATAGCAATGGGACTTATTACTGATGGTAAGAATTATACAATTTTAACTGATATTCAAGGTGCTGAAGATCATTTTGGAGATATGGATTTTAAAGTAGCAGGAACAAAAAATGGTATTTGTGCTTTGCAAATGGATATCAAAATTAAAGGAATAACGAAAGAAATTCTAAAAGAAGCATTAGATCAAGCTAAGAAAGCTAGATTTGAAATATTAGAAAACATGAAAACAGCGATTAGTGAACCAAGAAAAGAAGTATCTAAATATGCACCAAAGATTAAACAAATGAAAATTAGAGAAGATCAAATTAAAACAGTTATTGGTCGTGGTGGCGATATGATTACTAAAATTATTCAAGATTCTAGCAATGTAGTGTCAGTAAATGATAAAAATGCTATTAAAATTGATATAGAAGATGATGGAAGAATTAATCTTTATCATCAAGATATGGAAGTAATAAATAAAGCAGTAGAAATGATTGAAAATCTTTTAAAAGAAGTAAAAGAAGGAGAAATATATACTGCAAAAGTAGTAAAAGTAGAAAGTTTTGGTTGCTTCGTAGAAGTATGGCCAGGTTGTGAAGGATTAGTACACATTTCAAAATTAGCTAAAGATCGTGTTGAAAAATGTGAAGATGTGGTTAAAGTTGGGGATGAAATAATTGTTAAGGCAATTGGTACTGATAATAAAGGAAGATTAAACTTTTCAAGAAAAGATGCAATGCAAGAATAGATAAATATATCTATTCTTTTCTTTTTAAATTTAAATGACATATAAAAAAAATTATAGTATAATATATTTACAAGTGAGGAAATAGTATGGAAATATCAAAATTAAAGAGTATATTAAAAAAGAAAATAATTATTTCTAAAAACATATATATTATTGGACATAATGAGATAGATTTAGATGCTTTTGGTGCTATTGTAGGAATGTCTTATATAGTAAAAAGATATCTAAAAACACCTACTATTATTATGAATGATAAATATTTAGAATCAGGTGTAGAAAAAGCAGTTGAGAAAATTAAAGATAAATTAAATATCGTAAAACTTGATGAAATAGAAGCATTTGATGATAGTTTATTAATTATACTTGATACTAATAAAAAACATTTACTAGCTTGTAAAGACATATTAGATAAATTTACTTCAATTATAGTAATAGATCATCATGAAACTGATAAAGAAACAATAAAAAATGATAATAATTATATTGATAATAATATTTCAAGTACTTGCGAAATAGTAACGGAACTTATTAGAAAGTTCAATGTTAAAATAGATGCTAATACAGCAACACTATTGTTATCTGGTATTGTACTTGATACAAATAACTTTATTTTAAGAGCAGATAAGAATACATTCTTTCATTCATATTATTTATCAAAATTAGGTGCTTCTCCAATAGAAGTACAATATTTGTTAAAACAAGATATAAATAAATTTATTACAAGACAAAAGATGTTAACTGATGTGACTATTATAGATACAAAAATAGCGATTGCAAAAGGAGTAAAAGGAGAAATATATCGACGAGAAGATTTAGCTAAAATAGCAGAAACTCTACTATTATTTAATAATATTGAAACATCATTTGTAATTGCAAATTTAAGTAAAGATGAAATAGGTATAAGTGGTAGAACACTTGGAAAAATGCATATTGGTAAATTTATGAGTAAATTAGATGGTGGAGGTAGTTCTAATGAAGGTGCTACTAAAATAAAATCTAATAATATTAAAGAAATAGAACAAGAACTAATAAACAATTTAAAAAATTAGGAGGGTTAATTATGCAAGTTATTTTTATTAAAGATTTAAAAGGACAAGGTAAAAAGGGCGAGATAAAAACCGTAAAAGATGGATATGCTGATAATTTTTTAATAAAAAAAGGTTATGCAATAAAGAAAACAACTGATAATTTAAGTAATTTAGAAAGACAAAAGAAAAAAGATCAAGAATTAGATGAAATAAAAAAAGAAGAAGCAATTAAAATTAAGGAAAAACTTGAGAAAGAAAATATAAAATTTTATTTAAAAGCAGGAGAAAAAGATAAAGTATTTGGAAGTATTTCTGCTAAACAAATAAAAGAAGAATTAGATAAAAAATATAATATAAATAAAAATCAAATAATATTAGAAAAACCAATTTCAACTTTAGGTTTTTCAATAATAGAAATAAATTTATATAAAGATATTTCTGCAAAAATAAAGGTTGAAATTATAAAGAAGTAGGTGATTGTAAATGAAAAAAGAGATACCAAATAATATTGAAGCTGAACAATCTGTTTTAGGTTCAATGTTTTTATCAAAGTATGCTCTTCAAAAAGCAATTGAAACATTAAATGCACAAAGCTTTTATTTAGATAAAAATGGTAAAATCTTTGATTGTTTAAAAGACTTATTTAATAAAAATATTGCAATTGATTTAACTACTGTAACTGATGAGTTAAAAAACAAAAACATATTGCAAGAAATAGGTGGAGTTGAATACTTAACTGATATATTAGATTCTACTCCAACAGCAGCTAATGTTGATCATTATATTAAAATAGTAGAAGATAAAAGTATTTTAAGAAATTTAATAGATGAAGCTACAGGAATTGTTACATTAGGATATTCTAATGATGCTCCAATTAATGAAACATTAGATCAAGCAGAAGCAAAAATCTTAAATGTAATTAAAAATAGGAAATCATCAGAATTTCAAACAATGCCTGAAGTTTTAACTGTTGTACAAGAAAAGTTAGAAAAATTAGCAGAAAACAAAGGTAAAATTAGTGGTTTATCTTGTGGCTTTTATGATATAGATTGTTTAACAAATGGATTTCATGAAAATGAATTAATAATTATAGCTGCTAGACCATCTATGGGAAAAACAGCTTTAGCATTAAATATGGCATCTAATATAGCAATGACTTCAAAGAAATCAATTATTATATTTACTTTAGAAATGAGAGCAGAACAATTAGTAAGTCGTATGATAAGTTCAATTGGACAAATCGAAGCTAGTAAATTACAAAATGGTAATTTATTAAATGATGATTGGAAAAGAGTAAATGAAGCAATGAGTCAGCTTGGTGAATTAAATATTTATATAGATGATTCCCCTGGTGTTACAATCGGAGATATAAAAGCAAAAAGTAGAAGAATAGCTAGTTTAGACGGTAATCTTGGTGCCATATTTATTGACTACTTAACATTGATTAATGGTGGTATTAGTAAATATTCTGGTAATAGACAACAAGAAGTTTCTGAAATTTCTAGATCTTTAAAAACTTTGGCACTAGAATTAAAGATTCCAATTATAACATTAGCACAGCTTTCTAGAACACCAGAACTTCGTGAAGATAAAAGACCTATCTTAAGTGATTTAAGAGAATCAGGTTCAATAGAACAAGATGCCGATGTTGTAGCATTTATTTACCGTGATGATTATTATAATAAAGAAGCAAAGATGAATAATAATATGAGTAAAACAGAAGTAATAATTAGAAAAAATCGTAATGGTCAAACAGGAACAGCAGAATTATTATTTAAAGGAAATACATTGTCATTTTTAAACTATAAAGGGGATAAAAAAGAAGGTGAGGACATTGACTAAAACTAAAACAGTTATATTGTCAATTTTAGCAATATTTATTAGTTTTTTACTAGTATATTTTAATAGTGATACAACTTCATATTATGGAGCTCAACAAGCTTATAGAGTATATCTTAATGGTAGTTCTATTGCTCTAATAAAAAATAAACAAAAATTAGAACAATACATAGATAATGAACAAGAAGATTTAAAAGAAGAGTATAATGTATCAAAAATATATATTCCAGCAGGATTAGAGATAAAACAAGAATTGACATATGATGAAAAATTAGAAACGGCAGAAAAGGTCTATGAAGAAATAAAAGATGAAGAGCCATTTACAATTGATGGATATGTTATAACAATAAAAGGTGAAACTTCAGCTGGTTATGGTGAAGAATTAAGTGATGATACAGAGGAAATTGTTCCAAGTGAAATTGAAACAAAAATCTATGTATTAGATAAATCAGTATTTGAAGAAGCAATAAATAATACTGTTTTAGCTTTTATTGATGAAGAAGAATATAAAACATATTTAGAAGAAACACAAGTAGTTATTCCTGATTTAGAAGAAGGGGAATACATTGAAAATGTTTATATAAAAGAAAAAATAACTATTAAAAAAGATCATATACCTGTAGATAAAGAAATATTTAATGATAGTAAATTATTAGCAAGATATTTATTATATGGAACAACTAAAGATCAACAAGCTTATACTGTTCAAAATGGTGATACAATTGAAAGTATTGCTAATAATAATAAATTAAATGTAAGAGAATTATTAATAATTAATAAAGATTTGTTAAGTGAAAACACATTATTATATGAAGGACAAGTATTAACTATCGGTTATATTAATCCAATAATTACAGTAGTAGAAGAAAAACATGAAGTTGCATATCAAACAATAAAATATGGTACCACTGTACAAGAAAATTCTAGTATTTATGTTGGTTATAGTAGGGTGTTAAGAGAAGGATCAGATGGACAAAAATTAGTTACTCAAAAAGTAAGATTAGAAAATGGTGCTACTACTAATGCTATTGAAGTTAAATCTGTTGTAACTAAAGAAGCAGTAGATAGACTTGTTGAAACAGGAAGTAGATCACAAATTGTTATTGGTTCTACAGAGTTCTGGGTTTGGCCAACAACTTCAACTTACATATCAGAAGGATATGGTTGGAGAACTTGGGAAGGTGAAGGCCGAATGCATTATGGAGTCGATATATCATCTAACTGTGGAACACCTATTTATGCCGCAAATGATGGAACAGTAGTAACTGCAGAATATCAATATAGTTTTGGTAATTATGTTGAAATAGATCATAACAATGGATTTGTAACTAGATATGCTCATATGACTCAATTCTATGTTAGTGTTGGTCAAGGAGTATCAATGGGGCAATTAATTGGATCTATAGGTAACACAGGTTATTCATTTGGATGTCACCTTCACTATGAAACAATATACAATGGAGAAAGGGTAAATCCTTTACAATTATATTAATGAAAATAACAATTTTATCAAGTGGATCAAAGGGTAATTGTACAATAATTCAAACAAATAAAAAAAATATTTTAATTGATGCTGGAATTACTCTAAAAGATTTTGAATCAAGATTAGATGAAGATAATATCAATATTGATATTATCTTCATTACTCATTCTCATAGTGATCATATAAAAGGACTAAAACAAATATATAAAAAATATAAACCTATCGTATACACAAGAAATGAAGAAGTAATAAATAAACAATTATGTCCTACAACATATCTTGACGATGTGATTATATTAGATAACTTAGAAATAAAATGTTTTAACTTATCTCATGATAGTGCTTGTGTAGGATTTAAAGTAAAAGACAATAAAACAAATAAAGAATTAGTATATATAACTGATACAGGATATATAAATAAAAAAATACTAGATGAAATAGAAAATAAAGATGTATATATAATTGAAAGTAATCATGATGTAGAAAAACTTAGAAATGGTAAATATCCTTTTATTTTACAACAAAGAATATTAAGTGATAAAGGGCATTTATCTAACAAAGATTGTTGTAAATATTTATCAAAAATAATAGGTAATAAAACGACTTATATAGTACTTGCCCATCTTTCCGAAGAAAATAATACTGAAGAAATGGCAATTTCAGAATTACAAAAAATGTTAATAAAAAATGAATTTAATATTAAAAATATTTGTGCTGCAAAGCAAAAAGAGAAGTTAGAAACAATTGAGGTATAAAATGATAAAAATAATATGTTTAGGAAAAATAAAAGAAAAGTATTTTCTTGAAGCAATTAATGAATATCAAAAAAGATTATCAAAATATACAAAATTAGAAATAATAGAATTAGATGATTACAAAGATAATGATATAAAAGTTTGTTTAAAACAAGAAAAAGAATTGATTTTAAATCAATTAAAAGAAAAAGATAATTTAATTATATTAGATATTAATGGAAAAGAATTAGATAGTGTAGAATTTTCTAATTTTATTAATAAAGAATTAATAAATAATAGTAATTTAACATTTCTAATTGGTTCTTCTAATGGATTAGATGAAGAAATAAAAAAATTAACTTCTAAAAAAATTTCATTTTCTAAATTAACTTTTCCACATCAATTATTTAGAATTCTTTTATTAGAACAATTGTATCGAGGATTTAAAATATTAAACAATGAAACATATCATAAATAAATGATATGTTTTTCATTGTAAAAGAATAAAAAGTAATTCACAATACAATTTATTAACAATAGATCCAATATATTATAATGTATATACAACAAAAAGTAATTATACAACAGTTAATTTACAACATTCATTAATTGAAACAAAAAATTGGTATGACAATGGAACATATTTTATACATAATAATCCTTGGTTTAATCGCGGTGGTCATTATATGGCGGCTAATAAGAATGTAGGTTTGTTTTATTTCTATGATTATGGTGGTTATAGTAATCACTATGGCACTTCTCGTATGTCATTGGTTAAATAATAACTTCAACTTTGGTTGAAGTTTTTTTATAAATATAATTAATTGATTCTTTCATATATTTTAATGGTGAATAAAATGTTTAATAAAATAATATGGACAATTGCAATAGCAATTATATTTTTAAATAGTATTTATTTTAGTATTAAATTAAAATTTCCTCAATTTAGATTAATTAAAATGTTCAAGACTGTTTTTAAAAAAGAAAAAGAAGAAGGAATTACAACAATTGATGCTTTATTTATGTCATTAGCAGCTAAAATTGGAGTTGGTTCTTTAGCAGGAATTGCATTTGCTATTTATTATGGTGGAATAGGTACAATATTTTGGATATGGTTTATTTCTTTTTTTGTAGCAATAAATAGTTTCTTAGAAAAGTATCTATCAGTATTATATAAAGAAAAAGATGGTAGTTTTTATAAAGGTGGTCCTGCTTATTATATAAAAAAGGGTTTAAATAATAAGAATCTTGCTATAATTTATTCAATTATATTAATATTTGCTTATATTATTGGATTTTTATCTATTCAAAGTAATACTATTACAGTATTACTTAATGATATGTATTCTTTTGATAAAACCATTATATCTATTTTTATATCAGTAATATCTGCTTATTTTATTTTTAAAGGATTAAAGTCTATTTCTAATATATGTAATAAAATAGTACCTATTATGAGCATTATTTATATAATTATTGGTATATTAATATTCATAATTAATATAGATAAAGTACCAATTGTTTTTATTAATATAATAAGAAATGCTTTTAATTATAGAGCAATTAGTGGTGGATTCTTAACAGCTTTATTTATTGGTATTCAAAAGGCTATATTTTCAAGTGAAGCAGGTATTGGTACTGGAGGTATTTCTGCAGGGGCAACAACTAATAATAACTGTTTAAAACAAGGATATATTGGAATCATTGAGACTTATTTTATTAATATTATTATTACTACTATTACAGCATTTATTATTATTTTAAGTAATTATACTAATATTAATTTTAATAGTATAAATGGAATTGAATTAACAAAATATGCTTTTTCTTATCATCTAGGTCATTTTGGAGAAATAATTTTAGTGATTTTAATAGTACTTTTTGCAATTTCTACTATAATAACGGGTTATTATTATGGAGAAAGTAACTTAAAAATGTTAACAAATAGTAAAAAGACATTATTTATATTAAAGATATTAACAATTTTGTTAATATTTATCGGCGGAATAAGTTCATCATTGTTTATATGGGATATAGTTGATTTTTTTGTCGCTATTTTGGCAATTATAAATATTTTAACTATATATAAATTGAAAAACACTATTAAATTGTAATATAATACAATTAAGGTGTTGTAAATGGAAAAGATAGGTATAATTGATTCTGGGATTGGTGGTATTACAGTTTTAAGAAGTTTGTTAAAATTATTACCTAATGAAAACTATATTTATGTAGGAGATAATGAAAATTCTCCATATGGAGATAAAAATCATGAAGAATTATATAAATATACAAAAAGAATGGTTAATTATTTAATAAAACAAAAAGTTACGATTATCGTATTTGCATGTAATACAATATGTTGTACAGTTTTAAATGAATTAGAAAAAGAATATACAAATATAAAATTTTTTGGTGTAATAAATGGTACAGTTAAGAAAGTCATAGAAAATAAACCTAAAGAATTATTGATTATAGGTACAAAATTTACTATAAATTCTAATGTTTATGAAGAATTAATAAAAGAATTCATGCCAAATGTTAAAATAATAAGTTTAGAAACACCTTTATTAGTTCCACAAATTGAAATGGGAAATCAAAAGATGGAACAAATGCTTTTAAAATATTTAAAAATTTACAAAAATATTGACACAATTTTATTAGGATGTACTCATTATAAACTTTTGGAATCAAAAATTAAGAGTATAACTAAGAGTAAAATCATTGCTAGTAGTGATTGTGTAGCAGATGATGTATATAAATATTTTAAAATTAATAATTTGTTTTCTCATAATAGGCAAGTAAAAATATATACAACTGGATCAGTTGAGAAGTTTTATAATATAAGTAGTAAAATATTAAGTGATAAAGTTTATAAATTGAAATTGAGGTAGATTATGATAACAAAAAAGTGGGATATTATTTTAGAAGAAGAATATAAAAAAGATTATTTTAAAAAATTAGTAAAAGATATACGAAATGAATATAGTAAACACATTTGTTATCCAAAAGCAGATGATGTTTTTAATGCTTTTAAATATACAGATTTTGATGATATAAAGGTAGTAATAATTGGTCAAGATCCATATCATGGAGAAAATGAAGCTCATGGTTTATGCTTTTCTGTGCAAGATGGAGTAAAAATACCACCATCTTTACAAAATATATTTAAGGAATTAAAGTCTGATTTAGGATATGAGCCTCCGCAAAATGGTTCATTAGAAAAATGGGCAAAAGAAGGGGTACTCCTATTAAATAGTATCTTATCTGTAGAAAAAGATAAGCCATTATCACATAAAAAATACAACTGGGAAGAATTTACTAATAATGTCATAAAAAAAATAAATGAAAAAAATGTTCCAATTGTCTTTATTTTATGGGGCAATTATGCTAAAAGTAAAAAAGAATATATTACTAATCCAATTCATTTAGTACTAGAAGCTTCTCATCCATCACCATTTTCAGTCAATTATGGTTTTTTTGGAAGTAAACCATTTTCAAAAACAAATGAATTTTTAAAACAAAAAAATATTAGTCCGATTAATTTTAATTTAAACTAATATTTTAGTATTTCATAATCATCAATTCTTCTTAAATTGAAGATCTTTTTTTGTTCTATTTTTAACAATTTATATAAATATACAAATGGTTTTTTATAATATATTTCATTGTATGTTATAGCTTTTGAATTATAATAATCTTTTAATCCTTCAATATCATCTTCAGTATTATGTAATGTTTCTAATTCTTTTAAAATATCTTTTTTTGTTGTAATTTTTTTATCATTTATTAATTTATTTAATTTTGACTTAACTTCAAATAATGTTTTTTCAGTTTCAAATATATCTAAATTATTTTCAATATTCATTGCTTTTATTAGTTCTTTATTTTTAGATAAATCTTTAATCTTATTTATTGTTTCTTTTTTTAAATCTAATGCTTTAGTTAGTTTTTGTTCACAAGCATCTGTCATTGTATCTAATTTTTTTAATTTATTATAGTTATTTAAAATAAAGAAAACTAATATAGAAAGTATAATAATAATTCCAATAATAATATAAACAGTCACAAAATCACCATCCTATTTTTATATAAAAAATTATATCAAAAAATAAATAATTCTACAAGTTTTATATTACTTTATAATTTATTTTTTCATCAAATACAATAAAATTTAAATAAATTGATAATAATAAATACCATTTTCCTGTTTGTGGATCACTTACTACAACATGATCTCTTGCTGCTTGTTCGACAACACCAGTAAATATTCTGTCTCGCCATTCATTAGAATCTGGAAAAGACATATAAAAACTCGCAACTTTTCCTTTGTTTAATCGTAAAATGTTTTCAATATAAGATTGTTCCATAGGTAATTCATCATTATTTGATGGATTTACTATAGGAGGATATGTACCACCGTAATAACCATTATTCATAATATATCATTCCTTTCAACAAAATATATGAATAAATAAATAAAATAATACATAAATTTTATTGGAGGAACTTATGGAAAAAGAAAATATTAGTCAAAATCATGGTATTAGTATTAATGAAAGAAAAAGTATATATCTTACAGGGGTATTGAAGGTTGATAGTTTTGATGAAGAGGAATTTTTACTTGAAACTACAATGGGATATTTGGCAATAAAAGGCCAAAATTTAGAAATAGTAAAATTAGATACAAAAGATGGTATTATTTCAATAAAAGGTTCTTTTATAAGTATGAGTTATATTGAAGAATTAAAAAAAATGAATAAAGAAAATAGTTTATTAACAAAATTGTTTAAATAAATGAATTTAGAAATACAAATTATTACGATATTATTTGTTTTTTCTTATTCATTATTTTATTCATTATTATTTAATTTCTTTTATAAATATTTATTTTTTCAAAATAAATATTTTTTACTATTTTATAACTTATCCTTTATGTTAATTATGTTACTTATATTTGTTATAGGATTAACTTTAATAAATAATGGTATCATTCATATTTATATGTTTTTTATATTTATTATAGGATTCATGCTTGGAAATAAAATATTTAAAAAATTAAGGTGTAAACTTTAATGTTTTTTTGTCGTATTCATTGAATAAAAACTATCTATTTGTTAGAATAATATTATGGATAGGTAGGTGAATTTTATGGCAAAATCAAATAAGCAAAATACAAAAACTAGAAAAAGAGTGTTTTTATTTGGCTTTATTTGTATTGCTGTAAATTTTGCTATATTTTATTCTTTGGGAAACATATGGAAAGAAATATATACTAAAAAAATAGAGAAAAAAGAATTATCTACTGAATTGGTTGAGTTAAAAGAAGAAGAAAAAACTTTAAAAGTAGAAGTAAACAAATTAAATGATCCTAGTTATATAGCAAAATATGCTAGAGAAAGATTTTATTATTCAGGTCAAAATGAATATATTATAAAGATGGAATAATAACAATAGTTATTATTTTTTAATATTTAGGTTGATAAAATTTTAAAAATAAACTATTATACATAATGAAAAAAGGAGTAATATTATGCAAGAAGTATTAAATTATTTAGACAAATTATTAAAAAATGAAGATGTTGTAGTGCTTGGATGTTCTGGAGGACCAGATTCAATGGCACTTTTAGATTTACTTATAAAAATGAGAGATAAGAAAAATATAAAAATAGTATGTGCACATGTTAATCATAATGTTAGAAAAGAAAGTGCTAAAGAAATGGTAAATCTTGAAAAATATTGTGTAGAAAGAAACATAATTTTTGAAAAAATGATTATAACTAATTATACAGATGATAATTTTCATAATGAGGCAAGGACTATTAGATATAATTTTTTTGAGAACTTAATTACAAAATATAATGGTAAATATTTAATGACTGCTCATCACGGAGATGATTTAGTAGAAACAATTTTAATGAGAATTGTAAGAGGATCTACATTGAATGGATATGCTGGATTTTCTAAAGAAATAGAAAAGGATGATTATAAAATAGTAAGACCATTAATTACTGTTACTAAAAAAGAATTAGAAGAATATGATAAAAAGAACAAAATACCTTTTGCAATTGATAAATCAAACACAAAAGATAAATATACTAGAAATAGATATCGTAAATATGTCTTACCTTTCTTGAAAAATGAAGATCCAAAAGTACATGATAAGTTTTTAAAATATAGTACAACTTTACTTATGTATGATGAATTTTTAAATAAAGAACTTAATAAGACTATTAGTAAAGTTTATAAAGATAATACAATTGATATAGAAAAATTTAAAGAATTAGATCCTGTAATACAAAATAAAATTATATATCATTTATTGCTTGATTATTATGAAGATGATTTAATTCTTATTTCAGATGTACATACAAATTTAATAAAGAATTTGATTTATTCTAATAAGGCTAATACTTATATTTATTTACCAAATAATATAAAAGTAGTAAAAAGTTATAATTCATTAAAAATTGTAAGAATTACAGAAGAAATAGATAGTTATGAAATAGAAATAGGTAATTATGCACATTTACCAAATGGAAAGAATATAGAATTAATAGGTGATTCTAATATTAATGATAATAATTATTGTAGATTGGATAGTAAGGATATAGTGCTTCCTCTTCATGTTAGAACTAGAAAATCTGGAGATAAGATGATGGTTAAAGGCATGAATAACGAGAAAAAGATAAAGGATATTTTTATTAATTCTAAAATACCAATGGAAGAAAGAGATCTTTGGCCAATTGTTGTTGATTCAAAAGATACAATAGTATGGATACCAGGATTAAAAAAATCACAATTTGATATTTCTAAGAATGAAAGTTGTGATATAATATTAAAGTATTATTAACAAGGAGGTTATTATGAATAACAAAAATATGAAAAAAAATATATTATCTTATGTAGTATTAATTATTTTCTTAGTAGGTATATTTGTATTATTTAATATTTTAAATAAAAAAGAAAATCAATTAACATATGATAAATTTGTAGAAAGTTTAAATAAAAATCAAATAACAGAATTAAAGATCATTCCTAGAACTAATTCTTCTATTTATCAAATATCAGGTAAATTAGAAGGATATGCAGAAAATGAAACATTTATTTTAAATGCACCATTATCTGATCTAGTTATTGATTCAATAATGGAAAAATCTGAAGATAAAACTTTTAAAGTTGAAATTGAAAGAGATCCTGAAACTAATTCAATAGTAATATTTATAGCTAACTTTTTACCACTTTTAATTATTGCAATTGTAGCATTTGTAATTTTAAGTAAACAAATGGGCGGAGCAAATAAATCATTTGATTTTGGTAAAAGTAAAGCTAAATTACATTCTGATAAGGATAAGGTAACATTTGAAAATGTTGCTGGTTTAGTTGAAGAAAAAGAAGAAGTAAAAGAACTTATAGATTTTTTAAAGAATCCAAAGAAATTCCAAAAACTTGGAGCTAGAATACCAAAAGGAGTTTTATTAGTTGGTCCTCCAGGAACAGGAAAAACATTACTTGCAAGAGCAGTTGCCGGAGAAGCAAATGTACCATTTTATTATATAAGTGGTTCTGACTTTGTAGAATTATTTGTTGGAGTTGGAGCAAGTAGAGTTAGAGATATGTTCAAACAAGCTAAACAAACAGCACCATGTTTAATTTTTATAGATGAAATAGATGCTGTAGGAAGACAAAGAGGTACAGGACTTGGTGGTGGACATGATGAAAGAGAACAAACTTTAAATCAATTA
>CAZAPU010000019.1:0-691 GCA_964487215.1 uncultured Mycoplasma sp.
GCAAAAATAAGTTTAGAACTTTTAAGAGATATAAATAAAAATACAGTTGATTTTATGCCAAACTTTGATGAAGTAGAGCAAGAACCAGTTGTTTTGCCAAGTAGATTTCCAAATATTTTAGTAAATGGAACAATGGGAATTGCAGTTGGTATGGCCACTAATATACCACCACATAATTTAGGAGAAGTAATAGATGGATGTGTTGCATATATTGATAACAATGAACTAACTTCTCTAGACTTAATGCAATATATAAAAGGACCGGATTTTCCAACAGGAGCAATAATTCTTGGAAATAGTGGTATAAAAAAAGCATATGAAACAGGTAGAGGCACCATAACAATTAGATGTCGTGCTAATATTGAAGAAACTGAAAATAAACATCGAATTATTATTACTGAAATTCCTTATGGTGTTAATACCTTAGAGCTTAAAAATCGTATAGCAGAGTTAGTAAGGGATAAAGTTTTAGAAGGAATAGCAGATTATCATGAAGAAACAAACATTGAAAATGGTATAAAAATTGTTGTAACTTTAAAGAAAGAAGCAAATGCTAATGTTATATTAAATAATTTATACAAACACACTCAACTACAATCTACTTTTGGAATAATATTTTTAATGTTAGATAAGGGAGTACCAAAAACCTTAGGATTAAAAGATATAATAGCAAAATATATTGAATATCAAA
>CAZAPU010000019.1:701-12855 GCA_964487215.1 uncultured Mycoplasma sp.
GTAATTGTAAGAAGAACACAATTTGATTTAGATAAGGCAGAAGCAAGAGCTCATATTTTAGAAGGATATAAGATAGCTCTTGATAATCTTGATGAAGTAATAAGAATAATAAGAGCAGCTCAAACTGATATTGAAGCAAAAAGCAAACTAATGGCTAATTTTGGTTTAAGTGAGGCTCAAACAGATGCAATACTAGAATTAAAACTTAGAAGACTTACAGGATTAGAAAGAGATAAAATAGAAGAAGAATTAGCAGCTGTATTAAAATTAATTGATGAATTAAAATCAATACTAGCAAGTGAAGCTAAAGTAAATGAAATAATAAAACAAGAAATGCTTGAAATTAAAGCAAAATATGCAGATGAGAGAAGAACAGAAATTGATATGACTGCTATCGAATATATTGAAGATGAATCATTAATACCAGAAGAAAATGTTATGATTTCATTAACAAGTAAAGGTTATATAAAGAGACTACTTATTGATACATATCGTTCACAAAATCGTGGAGGTGTTGGTATTAAAGGAATGACAACTAATGAAGAAGATTATGTTGAACAATTATTAACTTGTTCTACTCATGATAATTTATTATTCTTTAGTAATTTTGGTAGAGTATATAGAATTAAATGTTATGAGATTGCAGAATTTAGCAGACAATCAAAGGGAGTGCCAATCGTAAATATATTGCCATTGGAGAAAGAAGAAAAAATTAAATCAATTATTGCTTATTCTGATAAGGAAGAAAGAGCCCACAGTTTAATATTCTTTACAAAACAAGGATTAGTAAAAAGAACTTCAACAACAGAATTTGATTCAATTAGAAAAAATGGTAAAATAGCAATTACATTAAAAGAAAATGATGAATTAATAAGTGTTAAAAACACTTCAGGAGAAGATGAAGTAATAATTGCATCAAACAATGGAAGAATGGTAAGATTCAGTGAAAAAGAAATAAGAATGATGGGTAGATCAGCTTCTGGAGTTAAAGGAATTGAATTAGTAGACAGTGAAGTTATTGGTGCAGAAATAGTAAATACAGATCAATTAATACTAGTAGTTACACAAAAAGGTTATGGAAAAAAGACAAATGTTGAAGAATATAGATTAACTCACCGTGGAAGTAAAGGTGTAAAAGCTTTAAATATTACTGAAAAGAATGGATTAATAGTAGCATTTAAATCAGTAATTGGTAATGAGGATTTAATTATTACAACAAATAATGGTATAGTAATAAGAATGGATGTAGATAAAATATCTACATTAAAAAGAAATACACAAGGAGTTAGATTAATTTCATTAAAAGAAGATCAAACAGTAACGACTGTAACTGTAACTGAAAAGTCAGAAGAAAATAATGAAGAAATTATTGAAGAATAATTTCTTTTTTATATGTTTCACGTGAAACATATATTAAAAATATTATTATGTTACTAAAAATGTATTAATAACACATTAATTATAACGAATTATTTCCCGGGAAATAATTTAATAAATAAAAAAACAATGTTTCACGTGAAACATTGACAAATAATATTAAATATAATAATATTAACTTGTGCAACACAAATGTTAGAAATAGGTCAGGACTGGAAAGTAGCAGCCTTAATATCCTCTTTGTGTGTGCACATTTTTTGTTTAAATTTTTTTATATGTTTCACGTGAAACATATAAAATAAAAAAAACAATGTTTCACGTGAAACATTAATAGAGGTAAATATGGATGAAAAAAATATAAAATTACTAATAAAATTATCAAAAAAAGCAGCAAAAACAGGTAATGTTCCAATTTCTGCAATAATTATTAAAAATAATAAAATAATAGCAAAAGCATATAATAAAAAAAACAAATCAAATATATCAATTGATCATGCAGAAATTATTGCAATAAAAAAAGCTTGTAAAAAACTAAAAAGTTGGCGATTAAATGATTGTGAAATGCTTGTGACTTTAGAACCATGCAAAATGTGTTTATATGCATTAGCAGAATCCAGAATAAAAAAAGTAATATATTTAGTTGATTCAAATTATAAAGAAACACACAATAACAATTGTAATAAAATTTTAAAAGAAAAATGTAACAATAATGAGGAATATTTAAAAATATTAAATGATTTTTTTAAATTTGTAAGAAATACTGATAAAAATTAGTCATAAGTTACAAAAAGTGTGATGTAATTACAAAAAAAGTAACGAATTATTTCCCGGGAAATAATTTTTTAGCAAATATATGTTTGTTAAAAAATGTTGCAAAAATCTTTTAAAAATATGCTAAAGAATGTTATAATAAATAATATAACTGATTGGGGGAATTTGTAATGAGTTATCTTGCATTATATAGAAAATATAGACCGGCTAGTTTTTTAGAAGTTGTTGGTCAAAATTATGTTATAAAAATATTAAAAAATTCAATAGAACATGATAAAATTTCTCATGCATATTTATTTTCAGGTCCAAGAGGAACTGGTAAAACTTCAATTGCAAAATTAATTGCAAAAATAATAAATTGTGAAAATGTGAAAAACTTTACTACATGTGAAAAATGTTCAAGCTGTATTGCATATAATGAAAAAAATAATCCAGATATAATAGAAATAGATGCTGCTTCAAATAATGGTGTGGATGAAATTAGAGAAATAAGAGATAAAGTTTCATTAATGCCAGCTTTGTCGAAGTACAAAGTGTATATTATAGATGAAGTACATATGTTATCTACAGGAGCTTTTAATGCATTGTTGAAAACATTAGAAGAACCACCTAAGCATGTTATTTTTATATTGGCAACAACGGAATTTTATAAGGTGCCAGACACAATAGTATCAAGATGTCAATGCTTTGATTTTGAAAAAATAAATGATGATGATATTGTAAATAAATTAAGTGAAATAGTAGATAAGGAAAAAATAAAAATTGACGAAACAGTTTTACCATTAATAGCAAAATATTCAAATGGTGGTTTAAGAGATGCTATAAGTATGCTTGATAAATTATCATGTTGTTCCAACAACATCACTATTGATGATTTTTATGATTTAAGAGGTTTGGTTTCAAATGAAGAACTTGAAGAAATTTTTAATAATATTTTAGAAAAAGATATAAAAGAATTATTTGAAAATATTGATAAGTTATCTTCTAGAGGAAAAAATTTAATTTTATTTTCAGAAGAATTAATTGATTACTTTAAAGATTTATTGCTTAAAATAACTAAAAAAGAAATAGATATAAATTTAGAACAAGAAAAATTGTTTTTAATGATTGATATATTAAATGAAACAATAAAAAATATGAAAGAAAGCAGTTATCAAAAAACACTATTGCAAGTAGGATTATTAAAAATTATAAATTTATTTTCATCAGAACAAAGAGAAACTATAGAAAATAAGAAAAAAGTTATACCTTCTATTGAAATTGAAGCTAATGAACAAGAAAAAATTGTTGAAAAAATAGAAATGGATGATTCATATTCTGAAGAAAAAATATTAAAAAAAGAAGAAAAAGTAACAACATTGGCAAATTTAATAGAAGAAAATAGAAAAATAAGGATAAATAATACTTTTTCTACAGCAAATAAAAAAATATTAGAGGATTTAAAGATTAGATGGGTTAATTTGTCAGAATATCTTCATAATAAGGAATTTTCTTCAGTTGTATCTTATCTTTTAGATGGTACCGTGAGGGTGGCCGGTAAGAAAAATGTGATTATTTCTGTAGCATATAGTTCAATTTTAGAAAATGCTTTAGTAAATATAGAAAAAATAGAATTGTTACTAAATATTGTTACAAATAATAATTACAAAATAGCTTTTATTTTAGATTCTGAATGGGAAGATCTAAAGAAAAAATATATATCAGATAAAAATAATGGTATTATATATGAATATAAAGAAGAAAATGAAATAAATTATGAAGAACTAAAAAATCAAGAAATGGCTATAGAACAAAGCGAAATAGTGAAGGCCGCTGTCTCATTATTTGGCGATGATATAATTGAAATCAAATAAGAAAAGGAGAGAAGAATTATGAATATGCAAGCATTAATGCAACAAGCTAAACAAATGCAAAAAGATATTACTACTGCCCAAAAAGCAATAAATGATACTGAATTTACTGGTAAAAATGGACTAGTTACAGTAAAAATGATGGGAGATCGAAGATTAAAAGAAGTGAAAATTGAACAAGATGAAGATATAAAAGAAGATTTATCTTTATTGGAAGATATGATTGTCCTTGCAACAAATGATGCTTTAAATCAAATTGATAAGTTAACTGATGAAAAAATGGGTAAATATTCAAATATGATGCCAGGACTTTTTTAATTATGATATATCCAAAAACATTTAATGATTTAATTGAATCTTTTAAAAAATTTCCTGGAATAGGTGAAAAAACAGCAGAAAGAATGGCTTTTGCAGTTTTAACTTTTAATGAAGAAGAAGTTAAAAATTTTAGCGATAATTTAATAAATTCGAAAGAAAAATTATTACCATGTGAAAAATGTGGTACATTAACAGATAAACATTACTGTGATATTTGTTCGGATAAAACTAGGAATTCGGAAGAACTAATAGTGGTAGAAGATTCAAAAGAAGTATTTTTATTTGAAAAAATTGGCAATTTTAAAGGATATTATCATGTTTTAGGTGGCCTAATTTCCCCACTTGATGATATTGGCCCTGATGATATAAGAATAAAAGAATTAGTTAAAAGAATTGAAGAAGAAAATATAAAAGAAGTAATATTAGCGATAAAATCAAGTATTGAAGCAGATACAACTTCCTTATATATAAATAAGATATTAGAAAATAAGAATGTTGTTGTTACAAGGATAGCAAGTGGAATTCCAATAGGAGCAGATATGGATTATGTTGATGCATTAACATTGGAATCTGCTTTAAATAATAGAATGCAAATAGGAGATAAATTATAAAATAAAGCATATATTTATTTGAGGTGTTATATGCAAAAAATTTTTAAGATATTAAAAAAGCTTATTTTAGCACCATTCATAATATATATTTATAATTTAATTGCCCAACCATTAAATTTAATTATACCAATAAATATTTTTACAGTATTATTTGTAACGATCTTAGGTATACCCGGGTTAATAACTCTATTGGCATTTCTTATTATTGCATTTTAATAAGAAGGTGATTATATGTTAGATAATTATAAAGATAAACAACCTTTGTTTTATAATTACACAAAAAGAGTAATTGAGGAAAACAAAATTACTCATGCATACTTAATTGAGACAAATGAAGTTAGTTATGGATTTGATTTAGCAATAGCTTTATCAAAATCTTTTTTATGTGAAAATCATTATTTTAATAGTAAAAAATGCAAAGATTGTTCAATTTGCAATAATATAGATAATAATAATTATCCTGATTTAAAAATTATAGAAGCAGATGGAAAACTAATAAAAAAAGAACAATTATTAGATTTACAAAAAAATTTTTCTACAAAGCCTATATATGGAAAGTATTTAATATATATAATAAAAAATGCTGAATTATTAAATAATAGTTCAGCAAATACTATTCTAAAATTTTTAGAAGAACCTAGTGAAAACATTATAGCAATATTACTAACAAATAATGTATATAATTGCATAGAAACTATAGTATCAAGATGTCAAATATTAACTTTAAATAATAATGAACAAGGAATAAAAAAATTAATTTTCAATAAATATTGTTCTAATCAAGATGAAATTGATAATTTTATGATTACTGAAACAAATAATATTATTGATTATTATTATGAATTAGAGCAAAAAGATACAAAGACACTTTTGCTAGAAAATATTTATGATTATAAAGAAAAAATTGATTTATTGTTGCAGGTTGGGTTATATATTTATGTAGATCTTTTAAATATAAAATTAGATAGAAAAGTAGAAAACTTTAGTGATAACCTCAACAAACTAAAAGAAATTGCACAAAAAAATGAAACAAATGATATAATAAAGAAAATTGATATTATTAATCAATTTCTAGGAAAAGTTAAGTTTAATATTAATAAAGAATTATTTATAGATAATTTTATAATAACTTTTAGTGGAGGAATAGATGAAAACTAAAGTAATTGGAGTAAGTTTTGGAGATACAAATAAAATATATTATTTTTTACCAAACAATTTAGAATTAACGAAAGAAATGACAGTAATAGTAGAAACTGAACGAGGAGAACAATTTGGATACATAGTTACAGATTATATAGAAATAAATCCAAAAGATTTAGTAGCACCATTAAAAAATGTTTTAAGAATAGCCAATTCAAAAGATGAAGATCAACATAAAAAAAATGTAAAAGATGCTTTGACAGCTATAAAAGATGCTAATAGATTTGTGGAAGAATTAAAATTAGATATGAAAATTTTAAATGCAAGCTGGACTTTTGATAGAAAACAATTATTATTTAACTTTTTAGCTGATGATAGAGTTGATTTTCGTGAATTAGCTAAAAAATTGGCAGCAATATATAAAACAAGAATTGAATTAAGACAAATAGGTGTAAGGGACAAAGCTAGAGAAGTGGGAGGAATTGGACAATGTGGTAGAAAACTTTGTTGTTCCAGTTTTTTAAAAGATATGACTGCTGTATCAATAAATATGGCAAAAAATCAAAATTTAGCACTAAATCCTCAAAAAATAAATGGTTGTTGTGGAAGACTTATGTGTTGTCTTTCATATGAAAATGATAATTATGCAGATTATAAGAAGGGGTTACCAGAAGTAGGCGATAAAATTGATACAAAAAATGGTAAAGGAAAAGTTATATACTTGGATTTATTTAAAAGATTATATAAAATAGAAATGGAAGATGGATCAATAAAAGAAATAAAGCTATAAAAGGAGCGATTATATGAAGCTAATTGTAGGACTAGGAAACCCAGGAAAAGAATATGAAAATACTAGGCATAATATAGGGTTTATGGTAATAGATAATTTTGCAAAAGAGAACAATCAAGTTATTGATAAAAAAAAATTTAATGGACTTTTTACTAAATTTGAGTATAATAGAGAACTTGTCATCTTATTGAAACCGCTTTCATATATGAATTTATCTGGTGAGGTTATAAAAAAATATGTAAAATGGTATAAAATAGCTGTAGAAGATATTTTAATAATTAGTGATGATTTAGATCAAGATTTATGCAAAATTAAATTAAAAGAAAAAGGAACAAGTGGAGGACATAATGGTCTTAAAAGCATCGAAGAAAATTTAAAAACCACTGAATATAAGAGACTAAAAATAGGTATATCTAATGATAAAATGGTAGATACTAAGGACTATGTTTTAGGAAAACTAAGTGATGAAGAACAAATAGAATTTAAAAAATTACTTAATAAAACCAATAAAATATTAGAAGATTTTATAAAAATTGATTTTGGAAGAGTGATGAATAAATATAATTAGGAGTGATTATATGAATATCTTTGATGAAATTTTAAAGATAGAAGAGTATAAATCAACAGGGCTACTAAATATTCCTGTTGAATTTTTTGCTTTGTATTTAAACAAACTATTTCAACAAGAGAAAAGAAGTATATTAGTTGTAACTTCAAATTTATATGAATCTAACAAGATATATAATTCACTTATAAATTACAATTCTGCTCTTTTATTTCAAACAGATGATGTAATTACATCAGAAGCTATAGCTATAAGTCCGGAATTAAAATTAGAAAGATTAAATGTATTAAAAGAAATATCAAAGGATAGTAATAAAATAGTAATTACTGATATAAACGGATATTTAAAAAAAATACCTCAAAAAGATGATTTTAAGAAAAAAACTATAAAAATAACTATTGGTACATTAATAAAACAAGAAGAATTAATAGAAAAATTATATGATTTAGGATATGTTAGGGAAACAATAGTAACTGCTACTGGAGAATTAGGAGTTAGGGGATTTATTTTAGATATATTTCCAGTAGACTATGATGACCCTATAAGATTAGAGTTTTTTGGAAATGAAATAACTTCTATTAGAAAGTTTGATGTAAATACTCAAAAATCAATTGAAAAATTAAATGAATTAGAAATATACCCTTTTAATGAAATAATAGAAGAAAGCAGTTCTAATTTATTTGAATATTTAAATGATCCAATAGTAATATTTAAAGATTATGAAAGTATAAAAATTTCGTATGAGAGATTAATGGAAGATATAGCATTATATGCAAAAGATAGAACCATTAAATATGTTTATGAATTGGAAGAAATTCCTATAAAAGACTATGTTTGCTATTTTGATTTTGATAGTACCATTGTAAATGAATTGAAAATAAGAAAGTATATAGATTTTAAGGGTAAAAGCATTGAAAAACTAAATGAAGATATTGATAAAATAAATAAATATTTAAAAGATAATTTAAATAATAATAAAACCATTATTCTATGTTTATCAACTATAAATATAAATAATTTTGTTTCGTCATTAACTGTACCATTTGTCTTAACTTCTGAAAATGATATAAAAAAGAATGCTGTTAATATAATAAAATATAAGTTAAGTCTTGGCTTTTCTGTAAATAATTACATATTTTTAAGTGAATATGAATTATTCAATAGAAAGAATGAATTAAAAAGAAAAAAGAATAATTATAAATTTTCAACTAGAATAAAAGATATTACAAAATTAACTGTAGGAGATTTTGTTGTTCATAATTCTCATGGTATAGGTGTTTATAATGGTATAAAGACAATAGAGAAGAATGGTATGTTTAATGATTATTTAGAAATATTGTATGCTAAGGGAGATAAATTATATATACCAGCATCTAAGATAGAATTAATAAGCAAGTATTCTGGAAAAGAAGGCTATTGTCCTAAAATAAATTCACTAAATAGTGTTAATTGGGCAAAAACAAAACAAAGAGTTAAAGAAAAAATAAGATATGAAGCAGATAGATTATTAAAAGTTCAAGCAGAAAGAAATTTAAAAAAAGGTTTTGCTTTTTCTAAGGATAATCCATTGCAGGCAATATTTGAAAATGAATTTCAATATGAAATGACAAACGATCAATTACTAGTAACAACTGATATAAAAAAAGATATGGAAAGTATTGTTCCAATGGATAGAATACTTTGTGGTGATGTAGGATATGGAAAGACTGAAGTTGCTTTTAGAGCGATGTTTAAGGCAGTGATGGATTCAAAGCAAGTCTTATATTTATGTCCAACAACACTTTTATCTAAGCAACAATATAAAAGTGCAATAGATAGATATAGAAATTTTCCAATAAATATAGAACTTTTAAACAGATTTACCAGTACTAAGAAGGTAAAACAAATAATATCAGATTTAAAAAATGGTAAAATAGATATTTTATTTGGAACTCATAGACTTTTAAGTAATGATGTGATTCCAAACGATTTAGGATTATTAATTGTGGATGAAGAACAAAGATTTGGAGTAGCACACAAAGAAAAAATAAAAGAATTTAAAGCAAATGTAGATGTATTAACTCTTACAGCTACTCCAATACCTAGAACCTTACAAATGGCTATATTAGGTTTGAGAAATTTATCATTAATAGAAACTCCTCCAAAAAATAGACATTCAATTCAAACCTATGTAATTCCAGAAGAAAGAAAAATAATAAGAGATATAATTTACAAAGAAATATCTAGAAACGGTCAAGTATTTATACTATATAACAAAGTAGCTGATATTGAAGAAAGAGTAACAGAATTAGAGTTATTAGTGCCAGATGCAAAATTTATATATGCTCATGGAAAAATGTCAAAAACAGAATTAGAAGATAGAATGCAATCATTTATTAATAAAGAATATGATTGTTTGGTTTGTACAACAATTATTGAGACAGGTATTGATATTCCAAATGCTAATAGTTTAATAATTTTTGATGCTGATAGATTTGGTTTATCTCAGTTATATCAAATAAGGGGTCGAGTTGGTAGAAGTGATCGTATTGCATATGCATATTTGATGTACAATAAAAATAAACAATTAAATGAAATTGCAATGAAAAGATTAATGGCAATAAAAGAATTTACGGAATTAGGAAGCGGTTTTAATATAGCGGCAAGAGATTTATCAATAAGAGGTGCAGGAGATATACTTGGTGCTGAACAAGCAGGATTTATAGATGCAATTGGTATTGATCTTTATATGAAAATGCTAGAAACGGAAATAAAAAAATTAAAGGGAATACAAGTTGAGGAAGAAGTTGAAGAAGAGGATAGTAAAGATGTTATTCAAATAAGTAATCATATAAAAGATAAATATGTACAGGAACAAGATTTAAAAATAGAAATTCATAAATTAATAAATGAAATAAAAACAGAACAAGATTTAACAAAAATAAAGAAGGATATTGAAGATCGTTTTGGTGCTATCGATAATGACATGTTAGTTTATATGAATGAAGAATTATTTAATAATTTAAGTAAAAATAAAGGTGTAGATGAAATAATAGATAATAATTTATATATTGAATTAATATTTAATAAAGAAATAAGTGAAAGAATTAATTATGAAGAATTATTTGTTAATTCAATGAAAATATCAAATAATTTTAAATTTGAATATAAGAACAAATCTTTACATATAAAAATATTTAAGAAAGATTTAAAGGAACATCCTATAATTTATTTGAATAAGTTATTAAAAGAAATGTAGTATAACTACATTTTTTTGTTTGCAATGAAATAAGACAAACCATAAGTTAATAATTGGAAAAATTTACCAATAAAAAACAGCATATAAAAATATTATAATAATATTAATTAACAATGTATAAATAATAGTAATTTAGACAAAAATAAATATAGACGAAAGCGAGGAAACTCTATGAAGACTACTGGTGTTGTAAGAAGAATTGATGATTTAGGGAGAATAGTTATTCCTAAAGAAATAAGAAAAAGCCTTCGAATCAAAGATGGTGAATCATTAGAGATTTTTTTAGACAATAATAATATTATTTTAAAAAAGTATTATCCTTTAAATAATTTAAGTGATTTTTACAAGAATTATGTTGATTCGATATATTCTTCAATAAAAGAAAATATATTTATTGTTGATCGAGATACAATTATTGCTATAGCGGGAGATTTAAAGAAAAAATATCTTGGTAAGAATATTTCTTCTAGTATAGACAATATAGTACAAAAAAGAATAAATATTACTGAAAAAGAGATGAAAAATATAAATTTATCAGAAGATTTGATAGAAAAGTGTAGTTACACTATAAGTCCAATAATAGCAAATGGTGATGCAATAGGAGCAGTAATGATGTTATCATTAGATAGAAATCTTGATGATTTTGATGAAAAGACAATATCTATAGCAGCTAAATTTTTAGGAAAATATATTGAATAACTATTAAAAGTATGCTATAATTTCATCAATCAAAAAAAGTGTTGATGAAAAGAGTAAGTAATCTTTTATTTATAGAGAGTTTATGGTTGGTGGAAATAAACAATAAAAATTACTGAACATGGTTTCTGAACTGATTTAAATATCCGGTTATTAATAACCGTTATCAAAATAAGATAGATTTATTCTAAAAATAAGGTGGTACCACGAAAGATTCGTCCTTTGGACTTATCTTTTTTATTTATAAGGAGGTAACATTATGAGAAAATTTGAAAAAATAAGTTTTGATCAATTTAAAACTAGTATTTGTGATGATAAAAACCTATATAATGAATATATTTTACCAAAGAGAAGTACAAAATATAGTGCAGGATATGATTTCTTTGCAATTAATGACTTTGTTTTAAAACCGGGTGAAATTATTAAGATTCCAACAGGATATAAAGTAGCAATGGAACAAGATGAAATGTTGATGATAGTAGTTAGAAGTGGAATGGGCTTTAAATATAATATCCGAATGTGCAATCAAGTTGGAATAACTGATAGCGATTATTATAACAACGAGAATAATGAAGGACATGTATATGTTGCATTACAAAATCAAGGCGATAAAGATTATGTTATTAAAAAAGGTGATGCATATGCTCAAGGTATATTTACTAAATATTTAATAACAGATGATGATAAAGCCGAAGGAAAAAGATCTGGAGGAATTGGAAGTACCGATAAAATAAGGAGAAAAGAAAAATGAATAAGGAAAAATTTTATATAACAACACCAATATATTATCCAAGTGCA
>CAZAPU010000020.1:0-12830 GCA_964487215.1 uncultured Mycoplasma sp.
CATAACTTATTGATATTTGTCCTGTTGTTATTACATTTTCTTTACTTCCTGTTCCAGTATATATAAATAATGCAGCCGATATTCCTGTTACCATGATTACCAACAATAACACTCCCGCTATTGTTAGTATAGTTGTTTTTTTATCATCCATAGTAAACACACTCCTATTTTATAACCTAAGTTTAACAAAATTTTTATATTTTAGCAATTAAAAAGTAGTATATTATACTACTTTTGCATTTGCTTTTTAAATATAATTGCTGATAATGTATAAACAACAATTATAAATCCAATTATTATTAAGAATGGTTTTAACAAATCATTATAATTTCCACTTAATGTAGTTCTTGCTATATCAACTGCATATCTAAATGGTAATATATTACATAATGTTCTAAAAAAATCATTTGTTATTAAATTAATATCAAACCACATTCCACTTGTAAAAGCTACAAATTGAATGATTAATGATGAAAACCCTGGAGCTTGTTTATCATTAAATGCACAACCAATTAAAATTCCAAAACCTACAAATAATAATGAAACTGGAATCATTAAAATAATTGTCATTACAGTATTTATTCCTAGTGCTAATCCATAAAATGATGAAACTATTAGAAATAAAGTACTTTGTATTACAGCAAGTGGTAGTATTGATATTGAATATCCAACTACATAATTAAATATAGATAATGGTGAAAAGAATAATCTAGTTAAAAATGATGTTGTTCTATCTTTAGATACTAATAAACCAGTAAATAATGAAATAAAACTATAACTAAAAACTATTATGCTCGGTCCAAAGTTTTCTATACTATAAACTGAATTTGGTATATTAAATTGTTGAAATATAATAAGTAAAAATAATGGTAAACCTATACAAAATATTAAACTAATAGGATCTCTAATTAATTCTTTAAGATTTCTCTTTGCAAATACTAATGTTTTCATATTTATCTCCTTACCAATTCTACAAAAGCATCTTCAAAGTTTTTTGCTTTTGTTTTATCTATTAATTCTCTGGCAGTTCCAACTTCTATTATATTACCATCTTTCATTATTGCAATTTTATCAGATAATACTTCTGCTTCTTCCATATAATGAGTGGTAAGGATTATTGTTGTTGTTTCTTTTACTTTTTCTATAACATCCCATAATTCTCTTCTGGCTATTACATCTAATCCTAAAGTTGGTTCATCTAAGAATAATACTTTTGGATTAGTAATTAGTGCCATTGCTATTGATAATTTTCTTTGCATACCACCAGATAAATTACTAGCTTTTGCATTTGTTTTTTTATCTAAATCAAATAATTTTATTAATTCAATTGCTTTAGCTTTTGCTTCTTTTTTATCAAATCCATATATTTCTGCAATAAATTCTAAGTTTTCTTTTACAGAAAGATTAGGTGCAATTGCAGTTTCTTGTGGTGAAACATTTATAACTTTTTTTACTTCATTAATATCAGTTAATATATCATGTCCTAATATTGTAGCTGTTCCACTATTTGGTCTTAATAAACCACTTAGCATTTTTATTGTTGTTGTTTTTCCTGCTCCATTAACTCCAAGTAGAGAACAAATTTCATTTTCTTTAACTTCTAAACTAATATTATTAACAGCTGTAAAATCTTTAAATTTTTTAGTTAATCCTTTTATTTCAATTGCATTCATTATTTATCATCTCCAAACAAATTATTAGTCATATCTTCAAACACTTCAGTTTTTACAAGTGCTAAACCTCTTTTTTTATCACCTAACATTAATAATCCATCTCCAGATTTAATATCAAACATATCTCTTGCTTCTTTTGGTATAACTATTTGCCCTTTTTCTCCAACTTTACATATACCAAATATTTTTTTGGTTTCTTCTTTACTCATATTTCCTCCATAAGTATGAAAATTCATACTTGTTATACTTATTATACTACAAAATATAAAAAAAAGACATATAAAATTTATTATATGTCTAATCCTTAATAATAGTTTTACTACACAAGTAAGTAGTAATAAAATATCCTCCATATACTATTATAATAAATAATGATGTTAATAATATATTTGATGCTAAATCTAAATTACCAATTACTTGAATTAATTTATTTAATTCTTTTAAACCAAATATAGCATGAAATAATGCAACAACAAGTGGAAATAAGAAAGTAATTGCTATTTGCATAAATAATGCTTTATTAATCATTTTTTCATCTGCACCAATTTGTCTTAATACTTTATATCTTTCTTTATTATCACTTGATTCAGATAATTGTTGAATTGCTAAAATTGTTACACTTGATATTGCAAATACAATTCCTAAATATAAACCAATAAATGTTAAGATTACTTTTAAACCTACTCCATTATCTTTCATTTGAATTCTAGTAAGTGGACTAAAAGTTATATTTTTTTCTCTAACATAATTTCTAAATTCTTCATCAACTAATTCATCATTCTTTTCATTATAATTACCAATAATTACAGTTTTTAATAAAACTAATCCATCTACTGTTTTATCTTTTACTATTACTGTACCCATATTATCTAAAGTTGAATAATTTTCTAATTGAACAGGTATCATTTCTTTTGTCTGTGGTGTTAATTCATAGTTATTAACATTGATTCTACCGTCATTTTCATAGTAATCCTTAAAACTAGTGGTAACTGATTCTATATTAGCTGATAATATATATTGATTATCATTTATATGAACTTTATCAATGCCATACAATTCTGCTATTTCATTATAATCACTTTCTGTTATTATATTAAGTTGACTATCTACTGATAAAGCATCTCCATATTCAGCAATTAATTTATCTTTTTCTTTTTTACTAAGCATACTATTCATTGTTAAATCTTCATCGAAATATAGATCATAATATACATATTCACTTGTATATTCATTAAATTTTTTATCTGTTGTTATATTTTTTAACACTGGATCTACTACTTGAATTTTACATGGTCCATCTTCTCTAACAATACAATTGGCAACATATTCATTAATAGTAAAATCTGTTATGTTACTATCTGTTATATTTTGATTAAAAGCATTAGATAAGGACAAAGATCCTGATAAAATACCTATAGTAAGTAGTAACATTAAACAAATAATTGTAGTTGAAAAAACACTTGTATTAACTCTATTATTTACCTGTTTTAAAGTAAACATATTTAAATTCTTATAATATAGTTTAGTTTTTTGTAATACTGTTAGTAAAAATCCTGACAAGGAAAAGAAAAACAAATAAGTTGCTATAGCACCGCATATAACCATTACTAATGTTTGATTATCCATCATTAATAAAGTACCACCAAGTAATAATTTATATGCATATGTAATTAAACCAATTGATATTATAAAACTTATTAATGTTACCCATTTATTTCTGAATTTTACTTTTTCATTTTGCTTAGATGCATTTAATAAATCAATAAGTTTATTTCTTGATAAGGAAAATATATTAAATATCATAACAAGTACAAATATTATTCCAAAATATATTAATGTCTTATAAAATGCCATTTCTGAAAAAACAAATTTAAAATCTGACATGTTTACTTCAAATAATTTACAAGTTACAATTGATAAGAATTGTGATAGTCCTACTCCAATAAGAAGTCCTACTCCTAAGGAAACAATTCCTACAATAAATGTTTCAAGAACAAATATCATAGATACTTTTCTTTTACTCATTCCAAGAGTTAGATATAAACCTATTTCTTTTTTCCTTCTTTTTATTAAAAAATTATTAGAATAAACAATTAAAAATCCTAAAATAACTGATACAAATACTGAAACATAACTTAACAATTGAATTAAATTTTCTATAGTTGTATGTTTTATATTATTTGCTATTAACATAGAACTTTGTGAATCAAGAGAGTTAAAGATATAAAAGATTGCTACTGCGATTACTAAAGTAAAGAAATAAATACTATAATCTTTTAAACTTTTCTTAATATTTTTTAAAGATAAATTAAATAACATTGTTTAAGTCACCTCCAAGTAAAGTGACAATATCAATAATATTTTCAAAAAATTCTTTTCTTGTTTTATTACCTTTTTCTATTTCATTAAAAATTTTACCATCTTTAATAAAGACTATTCTATCAGCATAACTAGCTGTAAATGCATCATGTGTAACCATAAGTATGGTAGCATTTAATGTATTATTTAAGTTTTCAAATTTTTCTAACAACATTCTTGAAGATTTTGAATCAAGTGCTCCTGTTGGTTCATCTGCTAATATTAATGATGGATTAGTAACAATAGCTCTTGCACTTGCTACTCTTTGTTTTTGACCACCACTCATCTCATAAGGATATTTGTTTAATACTGATTCTATTTCTAATTCTTTAGCAACTTCTAATACTCTTCTATTTATTTCTTTTTTGCTAATTTTATTAATTGTTAGTGCTAAAGCAATATTTTCATAAGCAGTTAATGTATCTAATAAATTAAAATCTTGGAAAATAAATCCTAATTCTTCTCTTCTAAATTTATTTAAATTATTTCCCTTTAATTTTGTTATATCTTTTTCATTAATATAAATATGTCCACTAGATACTTTATCTACTGTAGATATGCAATTTAATAGTGTTGTTTTTCCACTACCAGAAGCACCCATAATTGCAACAAATTCCCCTTTCTTTACTGAAAAAGAAATGTTATCTACTGCTTTAGTAATATTTCCTTTATTTCCATAATATTTTTCTAAATTTTCTATTTTTAAAACTTCCATTTTCTCACCTCATAAATCATTTTAGTATTTTTCTTTTATAGTAACAATCGATTTATATTACAAAACCTTACATTATTGTAAGGTTTTATCTTTATTTATTGAGTTAATAAACAATGCAGTAGTAATAGGTAAGGCAAATATATATGGTAATGCATATCTAAAATAAGCATTAGCAGGAGATGCAATACAAACAAGTATTAATACTACAGCAGGGGTTAAAAAACATAAATATTTATATTTTTTTCTATGTAATAAATAACAAAACATAATCATAACTAACCAAGTATTAAAACCAATATTAATTAGTAAACCTAATATTGGAATATATAGAAATGCTAATCCATATGATTTTAAAACATTCCTAAGACCATCTAAATTATTATAATGGTAATCAAATCCATCCTCTAAAATTGTATCTTTAAATTTATAATATATATACCACGATGTTTTTAATGGGCAAAAATAACCATAAGTATTATTAACTGTTGCTTGAATATATGTACCTGGATGTTTTAACAAACCATTAAACCAGGTTTTAAAATACAATTTCATATCTTCTGTTGTTGAATATTTATTAAATTGATTTTTTACTGGATCTGATAAATCAGGATTGTATCTTTCTGCAATTGTATCATAATTCAGTACTTTATCTATATTTTTTTTATCTTCTTCAGTTATATCTTCACTATGATATTTTACTAATCTTGCAGTTTGTTGAAATGGTATAGATAATCCTTCTCTAATACTTGTTGCTGTTATCTTAAAGTAAGGCAAAACTACTCTATCATATATGGTATATATTCCTACTACTGATACAAAAATAATTATATATTTTACTATATTTTTTTTACAAGTAAAAAGTAAGAACGGAAATGACAAAATTATTACAAAAATACCATTATTTCTAAACAAACAAATAAGTAACATTATAAGTATTGTAAATAACATTCTTTTTATATTTACATTTTTATATTTAATATAATCATATATTAATATTATATAGATAATTATTAATGATCCAAATATTACATCTTTTACTCCACTCATTGCATAAAAAGGAAATACAGGTACTAAGGCATAAATTAACAATGCTATAATTCTAAATA
Source organism: uncultured Mycoplasma sp. (assembly GCA_964487215.1). GTDB lineage: Bacteria > Bacillota_I > Bacilli_A > RF39 > UBA660 > CAG-611. The sequence continues at coordinate 5,853 of CAZAPU010000020.1, forward strand.
CCTTAGGTGTTTTTATTTTTTTCATATAAGAAATTGTATATGCTAAAGAAGAAGATAATATTATTATTTGAATAATACTATAAAAAAATAATCCCAAGTTATCATTACTTATTAAAGTACCTAATTTCAAACAACTTCCTAATAACATCGTATGTATAACAGGATGATGATTAGTAATAATAACACTTTCATCTATTAAAATTGAATAATTTGAATATTTATTAGGTATACCAAAAAATTGCTTAATTTGAAAACTTGGATCTGGTGATAATATAATCGGATAAAAAGCAATAATATATGGAATCCAACAAATTATTATTACAATTAAACTAAATAGAAATGGATGTTCATCAAATAATTTACCTAATTTAGAAGGTTCTTTATTTGATTCTTTTATATCTAAATTATCTAATTTATTAAATAGCCAATTTAATATTAATGAAAAAAGATAGAATAATATTAATGAACCAAAAAAAGACAAAACAAAATTTAGTAAACTACCAAATACTAATGACCAATTACCTTTTATTAAATAACTTATTCCAAAAATAATAAATAAAGAAAATAATCCACTAAGTATTGGAACAAATATACTTTTATTCTTTTTCAAGTTATCACTCCTAACCAACATTGTTTTTTATTAATGAATTATTAGGAAATATAATAGTTACTGTAGTCTTTTCATTTATTTTTGATGAAATAGTAATATTATGACCTAATTTATCACATAGCTTTTTACACAAATATAATCCAATTCCTGTAGAATTATATTTTTTTCTACCATTAGTTCCAGTAAATCCTTTATTAAAGACTTTTTCTATTTCTGTTGAATCTATTCCAATTCCATTATCTTCAATAAATAGCATTACATTATTCTTATTATTTTTATATGAAACTTTTATATAAGCATCTTTTTCTTTTGAATATTTTATACTATTAATTATTATTTGATTAATAATGAACTCCAACCACTTAAAATCACTTGCGACAATTATATCTTGTTCAAATACTTCTACTTTTATTTTTTTATTTATTAAATCTTTTTTATTCTTTTTTATTATTGTTTGAATTACTTCTTTTAAATTCGTTTTTGTAATAATATAATCTTGCTCTACATTTTCACTTCTAGCATAGTATAATACTTGTTCTACAAAACCTTCTATCTTGTTGATTTCTTCTCCAATATTTTCAGTTATACTATTCCTATTATTATCAATTATTAATTCAGTTGTAGCAATTGGTGTTTTTATTTCATGACACCAAAGTTCTATATATTCTTTTAATTCTTCTGTTGAATATTTATATCTTCAACATATGATTTATCAATATCATATAAACATTCTATAAGAAGATTAGCTTCTAAAAAATTACTTCTATTAACAATTTCTGTTATTAAGTATTTTTTATCTAATTGTTTCGTTTTTTCAATCAAATAATTGTAAAATGTTTTTCTTTTATAAAAATCATAAATAAAATAAATAGTAAAACTAAATAAAATAATGCTAGGTATAAATATTATTAATAAAATATGTGCATTTAAAAAAATAAGTAAAAATAATGTAAGTAATAAACAAACAAAAAGAACAAAAAAGGATATTACTTTATCTTTTATATAATCTATAAATCTCATAGTATTATGTAACCTTGTCCTCTCTTTGTTAATATTGTATTATCATATCCAATTTCTTCTAATTTAGTTCTTAATCTATTTATATTTACTGTTAAGGTATTATCATCAATAAATTCATTTGTATCCCATAAATAATTCATTAATTCGTCTCTAGTAACAATTTTACCCCTATTTTCTAGTAAATGATAAAATATTTTAAATTCATTTTTTGACAAATCTATCATATTATTATCTTTCATAATTATAAATTTTGATACATCTAAAACTAAATCTTTATAATTTAAGATTGTACTTTTATTCTTGCTTCTTTCTAATAATCTAATAATTCTTGCTAACAATATTTGTGTATTATATGGCTTAGTAATAAAATCATCCGCACCATAATTAATGCTTATCAATTCATCTATTTCTGTATTTTTACTAGTTACCATTATTATTGGTGTAGTAAGATCTTTTCTTATTTCTTTTAACACAGTTTCACCATTTAAATAGGGAATGTTTATATCTAAAAGAATTAAATCAACTGGATTCTGCTTTATAAAATCTATTGTATTAGAAAAATCTAATAGTTCAAGAACTTCATATCCATTATTATTTAAAAATGATTTTAATTCTTTTCTTAATTTTTCTTCATCTTCAATTACTAAAATCTTTTCCATAATACACCTCTTAGTAACATTATTATAACATAAAAGCAAGTTATAAAAAACTTGCTTTTAATTTATTTTAAATCTACTCCACCAAAAATACTAACATAATTTACTACAACAATTGGTCCTTCATTTTGAATTGCTTTATTTTCTAGTCCTCCAAAAATTGGAACTCCTGATGTTTTTACTTTTACATTATCAGGAAGTTTTATTTCAATTCCTCCAAATACTGTTACACAATCAATAACTACATCATTTTTTATTGTTGCTTTTCTTAGATCTAAATCTACTGCTCCAAATACTGCAACACAACTTGCTCCTCTAAAATCTGTAACTACTTTTTCTTCAGTTCCTGAAAATACTCCTATATATTCTGGTAATCCTTTTTCATTAGTTGAAACCTTATGTCTTGGTCTAAATATTAATGATAATCCAATTATTACTAATAATATTGGAATAAATGATTTACCTACAACAGACCATTCAATATAATCTCTTGCAGCAAGTAATAATAATACTCCGATTGATATTCCTAAAAATGAAGATATCCATTCTTTTTTAAATAATCCATAAATACTTGGAATAATAATAAATAATGTCCACCATCCTGTAAAGAATATTTCAATATTCCAAAATTTCATTGAATTTCCAAAAAAGATTACTCCTACGGCAATTAAAATAATTCCCCAAAAGATTGAATTTAATTTTTTCATATAATTTCCTCCGCTATTAATTATAAATAAAATGATGCAAAAAGGCAATAAAAAGGTATAATTATTTACATTTTGATTTATATAATCTCATAAATTCTTTCTTTGACATTATTGTTTTAATCTCTTTTATATCTTTATTTATTCTTGAATAATGTTCAATTTCAAAATTAAAATAATTGAATCCTATTTTATTAGACAAAGCACATGATTTTACATTTTCTTCAGCATAACCATATATAATATTATCAATATCTTCATTATTAAATATATAATTCATTGATGAAATAATTGCTTCTGTCATATAGCCTTTTTGCCAATAATCAGGATGCATATTACATGATATTTCAAGTGAATTATACTCTTTATTATATCTATCATAAACAAGGTTACCTATTGGATACATTGTATCCTTTAAATAAATAATAAAATCAATGACCTTATCTTCTTCTAAAGCATAAGTTTCATATCCTCTTATTTCTTCAGGATTCTTCTTAACATATTCAAATTCTCCATTTATGTTCCTAAGTTTAGTCATATCATATTCATAAACCTTAACATAATCATCGTATGTTCCTCTTTTTAAAACTAATCTTTCAGTTTTAAGTGTTGGAGTTTTCATATAATCACCTCATAGTGAATATATCATGAATTGTTATATAAATAAATAATTATTTATATAAAAAATGACCTATTTAGTTAGAAAAAGTACATTTTATTATGTGTTTTTTCTAACTATTAAGATCATTTTATTTTTAAAATGGGGCGATATATGAGGATCGAACTCATGAATACTAGTTCCACAGACTAGCGTGTTAACCACTTCACCAATATCGCCATAAATAATTACTTTTATATGTTAACATTTTTTTGTTATTTTAGCAACATTTTTTATTAAAATAGTCATTATCCCATACACTTTTTTACTATGTTCATAGTATAAATCAGGAGGAATTTTTATGATGAACAACTATGATCAATATTATGATTATCGAAATAATATGAGCGATATTAACAAAATCAATCAAACTAGCCAATCTGCCAATAATAATTTAGTAGAACCATATACTGCTTTTATTAGAGGAAATTTGTTTAAAAATTTATATGATGAATACAAAAATTACAAACCTGCAGAATTAAATCCTACAAACGAGCAAGAACAAATGCTTTTATTAGTTCAAATGTATACTTTTTGTGCTCATGAATTAACATTATATTTAGACAATTATCCAAATGATAGCAATGCAATAAAATTAAGAGAAGAATATAATATGGCTGCAAGAAATGCTACTACTCAATATGAGGTAAAATATGGTCCTTTAAACCTATCAAGTAATACCTTAAGTGTTACACCTTGGGCTTGGGATACAAAAAAATGGCCATGGGAGGGGAATTACTAATGTGGAAATATGAAAAAACTTTACAATACCCTATTAATATCAAAAAAAAGGACTTAAGAATGGCAAAGGCTATTATTACACAATATGGGGGAGCTAATGGAGAGCTTGCTGCTGCACTTCGTTATTTAAATCAGAGATATACTATGCCAGATGCTAAAGGTAAAGCACTTCTCACTGATATTGGTACTGAAGAACTTGGACATGTTGAAATGATTTGTTCAATGTTATATCAACTTATGAAAGATGCTACTATTGATGAATTAAAGGCTGCCGGACTTGATGCTCACTATGCTGAACACAATAAAGCACTATATCCAACAGATGCAAATGGAGTACCATTTACAGTAGCATATTTTGCAACTACTGGAGATCCAGTTGCTGATTTAGCGGAAGATATGGCAGCTGAAGAAAAAGCAAGAGCTGTGTATGAAAATATTATTAATTTAACTAATGATCCTGATATTATTGGTCCATTATTATTTTTAAGACAAAGAGAAATTATTCACTATAATAGATTTAAAGAATTATATGAAGAATATATTGCTAAGGGATATGATCAAAAAAAGAATTAATACTAAAAAAGCCAAGGTTATTTCCCTGACTTTTTTGTTTTTAATATCATTATATTTATTATCATAATTCCAATAATTACTAAACTAATGGTAATATAATTAATAATATAAAAAGTTTTATTTACTTCTAAACCTAAATTATTTATATAATTTATTGATATTGAATATATGTAAACATATAAAATTATTCCCAATATATTATTAATAATATTATTGTTTAAAATTTCATTCTTACACATATAACAAACAAATGAAAATAAAGTATAAATTATCACTAATATTAAAGCTACTATCCCAATAAAACCCATTGATTGAAAATTAGAAACTAAATTTATACATCCCGCTAAGAATAATATAAATAGAATATTCTTAATCCTATATAGTAGGTTTGTATAATTAAATTTATTCTTCATTTTGTCTTCTCAAAAAATCTTTTCTTAATTCTTCTTCTTGATCAAATAAATCTTTAAATTCTTTTCTTAGTTGTTCTACACCTTTTTTAATTATATCAGGATATATAGCTCTTGAATTTAATACTGCTTTTTCAATATGTTCTATAGTCACTATTTGTTTATTTTCAAAAACTGCTTCTGAAAAAGCACTCGCTAACATTGTTAGTGGCACATCTGGATATCTACCTGCTGTTTCATACACTCTATTATATTCTTTTGTTAAATCTACTATAAAAGACATTATTTTTTCTTGAAGAAATGGAGTATAAGCCATCTTAGCACCTGTATTTTTTTCTATTTTTGGTAAAGTACCAACTAAAATTCTTATAGTATGTTCTCTACTAGGTTCTAAAATTTCAATTTTTTGAAATCTTCTAGTAAAAGCTTTATCTCTTAAAATATATCTTTCATATTCTTCCGTTGTAGTAGCTCCAATTACTTTTATATCTCCACGACCTAATCCAGTTTTAAACATATTAGCAAAATCTAAAGAACTTTCACTTGTTGAATTTATTAAAGTATGAATTTCATCTATAAATAGAATAAATTTCTCTTTTTGCTTAATTTCATCTACTAAAGTTTGAACTCTAGTATCACCTGTTTCTTTAACTGTGCCAACTAAAGCTTGAGTATCTATTTTGACAATAGTATAACCTTTTAATGCATCTGGTACTTCATCTTTTTCAATTAAATATGCTAATCCTTCGACAATTGCAGTTTTACCAATACCTGGTTTTCCTGTAAGTATTGCAGATTTATCAGGAGTCAAAAGAATTAATATTAAATCTTTTATTTCTTCGTCTCTACCAATAGCAGGATTAGTAATATAATTTTTTTCAGTGAAATTATCACCATATCTTTCTATAATACTAAACTTTTCTTCCATAATATCCTCCATATTTACCTATATTTAGTATAATTGATTATTGACATGATTACAATAATTTGTTTGTAAAATAAGTAAAATTATTATATACTATTTATAGTAGAGAGGTGTTTTCTAGTGTATATATTTTTTATGATATTTGGTTTATTATTTATATCTATATCTGCAACATTTATTAACTACATTTATGATATATTTTCAATTAATAAATTAACTAATTTTTTATCACCAATAGATAACAAAAGTATTTGGAATAAAATTAATATTACTATTCTTCCAATATTAATTTGGTCTATTATTGAAATACCAGTTGTTGGAGATAATGGTAATTTTATATTTAGTGTTATAGTTAATATAATTATATCTTCTGCAATTATATACGAAATAAAATATAGTGCAATGGTGTTTTTTAACAAAGAAAATAATACTATTAATTTAATTTCTATATATGCAGCAACAATTCTTGGTCAAACAGTACAATTTATGATATTAAAAATGAAACCATTTTTTTATGGCAGCTATATTACAACCATTATTAGTATTTTATTATTGTTAGCTTTTTATATTTTTATTACAATGAAACCACCTAAAACAGTATTTTTTAGAGGATATGAAAAAAAGGCCTAAGAACTGATTTGAAGAAAATCTACACGAAATAAAAAAATGTGTAGATTTTTT
>CAZAPU010000021.1:0-12757 GCA_964487215.1 uncultured Mycoplasma sp.
ATGTTGTATCAATAGGAAGTTTAAAAGATTAGTATAAAATATTCAGGTACCGTTTAGAATGTAAAAGTATTTTCCGGTACCACTCAGGTACCAATACACTAATATTGATAGGTAAAGTAGGGTAATTACTGATAAATGATGGGCTAATTCAAAGGTAAAAAGCACATAATAAAGCCCATAAACACCCATTAGGTGAGCCCCCTGAAGAGAGCGAAAGCTCTCACTTTTTTTGCTTAAATACAATTTTTATAATGAGGCATAATAAGCATTGTTAAGGCTTATTAGGATATTAAATTGGCTCAAATGGCTAAAAAAGCAATCCCTCTGAAGCTAGGTCGAAAGACCTAGCACTTTTTGTTTGTGCCGTGTTTTACCAGTATTTATGCGGTTTTATGCAATTACAACTCAATTGTAATTCATCAGATTTAAATACGAATTAACATACTGTATTGTTTACCTAAAGTTTAACTTAATTTTAAACTACCTGAAGAGTACATAATAATTTATGTAAAAAAGAATTATAGTTTAATCGTAACTATGTGATATAATTATCTTGGGTGTTATATGAAAAAAAGTGCTGTTTTAATTAAAAACTATTTTATTTTATTGCTGTTATTAATATTAATCCCTACTAGTATTCATGCACAAAGAGGATGCTGTTCTCATCATGGAGGTGTAGCTGGATGTAGTTCAGGTGGAAGACAAGTATGTAATGATGATAATTAATATTATTTATAGCAGAGAATGCAGCTAACAAATAGAAAACTAAGTAATTTACTTAGTTTTTTATTTGTTTGATATATCTTTTTTATCTATAGTCTTATTGATTGAAGATAATTTTTTTATCTTATACATTGATGTAGCAATTAAAAATAATATGTATATTATAAATAAAATATAAGTTATTTTATTTTTTTTAATTAATAATAAATTATAAATTGTATGTAATATCATTGGTACTAAAATACTTAATATTGCATTTTTATTAAATTGTTTTTTATTTTTAAAAATCAATGCATTTTTGGCAATACCTAAATAATATCCCATAGCTATTCCAAATGTAGCATGGCATGGTGCACATAAAACACCTCTTATTAAATTAGGTAAAATTTCCTTTTGTGCAAATGAGAAACCATATATTACATTTTCTAGTATTGCAAATCCTATAGATACGAATACACAATAAATAATTTGATTATATGAATATTTAAAATGTTTATTTTTCCAAGTAATTAAATAATTTATTATCCATTTCGAAGATTCTTCAACAAATGCAATGCTTATAATTAATTTAAAAATTGTTTGAGATATGTTTAATTCATTATAACTAAGATTTAAAAATGGAAACCATATTTTTAAACAATCTGAATAATAAATAGAAATATATCCTGCGATAATCCCACCAATAAATAATCCAGTTAATAAATAACTTGGTTGACTTATTTTATTATTATTTTTATATATATTCCATAGTATTAATAAACTTGGTATAGTACATAAAATAAGTAATATAGAAAAGAATAACAAATTATCACCTGCTTCCATTTTCATATACATTATACAATAATTATAACTATAAACCAACAATAAAACTTAATTTTAAATAATAAAAGTAAATTTATAAATAATTAAAATCATTTGTTCTACATAAAGTGTAATTGTGATATAATCTTATTGTTAAAAATTATTATAGGTATAATATGTATTCTAAGTAATAATTATATATAAGATAAAAAGAGAGGAAATAAATATGTTGGAATTAAAGAAGATAACAAAGATTTATAAAACAAATGATTTTAAGCAAACAGCATTAGATGAAATTGATATTAATTTTAGAAATAGTGAATTTGCTGCTATATTGGGACCATCAGGAAGTGGAAAAACAACATTATTAAATATTATAGGAGGATTGGATCATTATACAACTGGAGATTTAATAATTAATAATACAAGTACAAAAAAGTATAATGATAGAGATTGGGATTCTTATCGTAATTATTGTATTGGATTTATATTTCAAAGTTATAATTTAATAAGTCATCAATCAATACTTGCTAATGTTGAATTAGCACTTACTTTATCAGGAGTATCTAAAAAGGAAAGAAGAAAAAGGGCAATTGAATCGTTAGAGACAGTTGGTTTAAAAAATCATATGAATAAGAAACCTAATCAATTATCTGGAGGGCAAATGCAAAGAGTAGCAATAGCTCGTGCTTTAATAAATAATCCAGATATATTATTGGCAGATGAACCAACAGGAGCACTAGATTCAGAAACAAGTGTTCAAGTTTTAGACATTCTACAAAAAGTTGCGAAAGATAAATTAGTTATTATGGTAACACATAATGCTGAACTTGCAGAAAAGTATGCAACAAGAATAATTAAAATAAAAGATGGCCATTTAATTGAAGATACTAATCCTTATGATGATAAAGATACTATAAAAAATGATAAAGAAATAATAAAGAAAAAAACTTCAATGAGTTTAATGACAGCTTTATCACTAAGTTTAAACAACTTGATGACAAAAAAAGGAAGAACAATACTTACTGCGATTGCTGGTAGTATTGGAATTATTGGTATAGCTTTGATATTATCGTTGTCAACTGGAGTTCAAGATTATATAAATAAAGTTCAAAGAGAAGCCTTAACAAGTTATCCCTTATCAATTGAATCTACTAATATTGATATAGCACAAATGATGGGTAAAAATAACATAATGAATAAAGAAGAGATTACATGTAAAGAAAACAATATATGTACAATTGATAATATATCAAACAGTATTGAAATACAAACATCATTATTGACTTCAACTAACAATTTGACTAATTTTAAAAAATATTTAGATAATAATGGAGATAATATTAATGATTATGTAACAGATATAAAATATTCTTATGATGTAGACTTACAAATTTATAGTAAAGATTTTACTAATGGAATAGTTAAAATTAATCCTAATACTTTAAGTCTTACAGGAAAAGAATCTTTAGTAAATAATCAAATTCGTATGACTATGATTAATACTAGTAGTAATGTTTTTAGTGAACTTATTGAAAACGATGCTTTATTAAATAGTGAATATGATGTTTTATCAGGTAGATTACCAAAATCTTATAATGAAATGGTTTTAGTTGTAGATAAAAACAACCAATTACCATTATCAGTTATGTACTCTTTAGATATTGAAAATAGACAAGAGCTATCTGAATTAATAAATAATGATAATACAGATGATATAAAATTAGATAGTATTAATTATGATTATGATAAAATTATTGGAACAACTTATAAATTAGTCCTTAGTAGTGATTACTATACAAAAGAAAATAACACTTGGGTTAATAAGACAGACGATTTAGATTATATGAAAAATTTAATTACTAATGGTGTTGATGTTTCTATCGTAGGAGTAGTAAAAATAAATAGTAATTCGGAAGATGTTCCAAGTGGTTTTGTTGGATATACTCATGACTTAATAGAATTTGTTATAAATCAAACAAATGAAAAAGATATAGTAAAAGAACAATTGGATAATAAATATATTAATGTTTTAACTGGAAAAAGTTTTGATAATTTTACGACAACTTATGAAAACAATTTAAAGATATTAGGAATTGCTAATTTAGATAATCCAAGTTCAATTGATATTTATTCAAAAGATTTTGAATCAAAAGAACAAGTAGAAGAAGTAATAAAAAAGTACAATCAAATACAAGAAGATAATGGAAATGAAGAAAATATTATTGAATATACAGATATGATTGGAATATTATTATCTTCAGTTACATCTATAGTAAATGTTGTATCATATATATTAATTGCATTTGTAGCTGTGTCTTTAGTAGTATCAAGTATAATGATAGCTATAATTACTTATATATCTGTATTAGAAAGAACTAAAGAAATAGGTATATTAAGAGCAATTGGAGCAAGTAAAAAAGATGTTTCTAGAGTATTTAAAGCTGAAACAATTATTGAAGGATTTGTAGCAGGTACCTTTGGTGTTGTCATTGCTTACTTATTAACTTTACCAATTAATTCAATAATTAATTCAATGTATGGAATAGAAAATATAGCTAAATTACCTTTAAATGCTAGTATAATATTAGTATTAATTAGTGTTATACTTACTGTCATAGCAGGCTTAATACCAGCAAGAATGGCAAGCAAGAAAGATCCTGTTGAATCATTAAGGAGTGAATAATGTTTATGAAAGTAATAAGTATTAAACAACCTTGGGCTTCATTAATTATTGAAGGCTATAAGGAATATGAATTTAGAACATGGAAAACAAAATATCGTGGAGAAATATTTATTCATGCAAGTAAAACCTTTGATAATGAAGCAATGGAAAAATATAAAAATTTAAATTTAAAATATCCAACTGGTTGTATTATTGGTAAAGCTATTTTAAATGATTGTATAGAAGTAAATCATGATTTTAAAAAATTATTAGAATCAAAAAATAAGTATCCATATATATATGATCATATTATAAATGGTGATAAAAATAAATTTGGATTTAATATGACTAAAGTAGAAAAAATTGAGCCAATATTTGTAAAAGGTCAATTGGGAATATGGAATTTTAGCATTTAATAATGTTTAATGTAATATAAATAAAAAAACTATAATAAAATAATATAGTTTTTTCTTATTTCGTGTTAAAATATTATAGAAGTTTAAGTGTAAAAGCAAGGAGTGAATTTTATGATAAAAAAATTAAGTAAATCAATTAGAGAATATAAATGGTCAAGTTTATTAACACCATTTTTTGTTACTTTAGAAGTAATAATGGAAATAATTATTCCTTTAGTAACAGCAAACTTAATCGATAATGGTTTATATGGTGGAAATATGGATGTTGTATATAAGGTAGGATTGCAATTAGTATTATGTGCGATTCTAGCACTTGTATTTGGATTCTTTTCGGGAAGATTTGCAGCAAAAGCAGCAAGTGGTTTTGCAAAAAATTTAAGACAAGATTTATATTATAAAGTAGAAGAATTTTCATTTTCTAATATAGATAAATTTTCAACAGCAAGTTTAATTACAAGACTTACTACAGATGTTAGTAATGTTCAAAATGCCTTTGCAATGATTATTAGAATAGCTGTAAGAAGTCCATTAATGCTAGTGAGTTCTTTACTTATGGTAATAAATATTAATCCAAAAATATCAATAATATATATAGTAATTATTCCAATTATAGGATTAGGCTTATATTTAATAATAAAAAAAGTATTTCCATTAATGAATAGAATATTTAAAACTTATGACAAATTAAATAATGTTGTAGAAGAAAATGTTAGTGGTATTAGAGTGGTAAAATCGTTTGTTCAAGAAGAACAAGAAAAAGAAAAATTTAGTAAAGTATCTAACAGTATTTATAATGATTTTTCAAAAGCAGAAAAGCTAATGGCTTTAAATAATCCATTATTACAAACAGCAATTTATAGTTGTATGATTTTTATTTCTTGGTTTGGTGCAAAAATAATAGTTAATTCTCATATGACTGAACTTACAACTGGTCAATTGATGACTTTATTTACTTATACAAGTCAAATACTATTTAGTTTATTAATTTTATCTATGATATTTGTAATGATAATTATTTCAAGAACATCTGCTAAAAGAATAATAGAAGTTCTTGATGAAAAAATAGATTTAGTTAATCCGAAAAATCCAATATATGAAATAAAAAATGGAGATATAAAATTTGACAATGTTGGTTTTAGTTATGTAAATGATAAGAAAAAAGAAGTACTGAAAAATATAAATTTAGAAATAAAATCAGGAGAAACTATTGGTATTATTGGAGGAACAGGTAGCAGTAAAACTAGCTTAATGAATTTAATTCCAAGATTATATGATGTAACAGAAGGAAAAGTTTTAGTTGGCGATATAGATGTAAAAAATTATGATATTAAATCACTTCGTGATGCTGTTGCAGTTGTATTACAAAAAAATGTTCTTTTTTCGGGAACAATTAAAGAAAATTTAAAATATGGAGATGAAAATGCTACCGATGAAGAAATGCAAGAAGCTTGTGTAGCAGCTTGTTGTGATGACTTTATCCAAAAATTGCCTGATAAATACGATACCTATATTGAACAAGGAGGTACTAATGTATCTGGTGGACAAAAACAAAGATTATGTATTGCTAGAGCATTACTAAAAAAGCCTAAAATACTTATTTTAGATGATTCAACTAGTGCTGTTGATACAAAAACAGATAGTTTAATTAGAACATCTTTAAAAAAATTATTACCTGGTACAACAAAAATAATAATTGCTCAAAGAATCTCTAGTGTTATGGATGCTGATAGAATTATTGTTATAGATAAAGGCAAAATAAATGGAATTGGAAATCATGAAGAATTACTAAAAAACAATAAAATATATACAGAAGTATATGAATCTCAAACTAAAGGAAGTGATAACAATGAATAATAAACCTGCAATAAAATTAAGCACCCTTAAGAGATTGATGTCTTATATAAAAAAATATAAAGTTAGTTTTATTATTGTTATTATTTGTGTTATTTTAAGTGCAATTTCTTCAGTATTGGGATCTATGTTCTTAAAAACATTAATTGATGATTATATTACACCATTATTAAAAGTAGAAAATCCTGTATTTACAGGACTATTAACTGCATTAGGAACAATGGCAATAATCTATGTAATTGGCATTGTATCTTCTTATCTTTGTAATAGAATTATGGGTGTAATGGGACAAAGTATTTTAAGAGATATAAGAATTGAAATGTTTAATAAAATGCAACAATTACCAATTAAATATTTTGATACCCATGCTCATGGTGATATTATGAGTAGATATACTAATGATACTGATACTTTAAGACAAATGATATCTCAAAGTATTCCCAACTTAGTATCATGTATTATATCTATAGTAGCAATATTAGTAGCTATGATTTATACATCTTGGCAGCTTACTATTTTTGTCATTATATGTACCATTTTTACAATATTTATTACCAAAACTATTGCTACAAAAAGTTCAAAATATTTTATTAAACAACAATCTTCTTTAGGAGTAGTAAATGGTTATATTGAAGAAATGGTTAGTGGTAGTAAAGTAATAAAAGTTTTTACTCATGAGGAAAAAAGTAAGGAACAATTTGATAAAATAAATAATGAATTAAATGATAGCATGTATAATGCAAATAAGTTTGCAAATATTTTAATGCCAATTGCACATAATATTGGTAATATTGAATATGTATTAGTTGCTATTGTAGGAGGAATTTTAGCACTTAAATTTAATGTTGTAATTACTGTAGGTATGCTTATTTCATTCCTATCATTAACTAAAGGTTTTAATCAACCAATTGGACAAATATCAAGTCAAATAAGTTCTATTGCTATGGCTATGGCGGGAGCAACAAGAATATTTGAACTTATGGATGAAGAAGTAGAAGTAGATAATGGAACTGTTACTTTAGTAAATTGTATAAAAGACAAAAAGGGTAATATCAAAGAAACAAAAAGAAAAACCGATTGTTGGGCTTGGAAAGTACCAGATAATAAAAAATTTAAATATGTTGAATTAAAAGGACATGTAGTTTTGGATTCTGTTAATTTCTCTTATGATGATAAAAAAGAAGTATTAAAGTCTGTAAGTTTATATGCTAAACCTGGTCAAAAAATTGCATTTGTTGGTCATACTGGAGCGGGAAAAACTACAATTACTAATCTTTTAAATAGATTTTACGATATAAAAGAAGGAACAATTTTATATGATGGTATTGATATAAAATCAATTAAAAAAAATGATCTAAGAAGATCATTAGGAATGGTATTACAAGATACAAATTTATTTACTGGTACAATAAAAGAAAATGTAAAATATGCAAAATTAGATGCAACAGATGAAGAAGTAATAAAAGCATGTAAGATAGCTAATGCAGATTCATTTATTAAAATGTTACCAAATGGTTACGATACTATTATTGAAACAAATGGTTCTAATTTATCAGGAGGTCAAAGACAGCTTTTATCTATAGCAAGAGCAGCTTTATGTGATCCACCTGTTATGATATTAGATGAGGCAACTTCAAGCATTGATACTAGAACAGAAAGACTTGTTCAAGATGGAATGGATAAACTAATGAAAGGCAGAACAGTTTTTGTAATTGCTCATAGACTTTCTACAATAAGAAATTCAAAAGCAATAATTGTTTTAGAAAATGGTAAAATAATTGAAAGAGGAGAGCACGAAGAATTACTACAACAAAAGGGTAAATACTACGAATTATATACTGGAAAATTTGAATTAGAATAAAAATTAAAAAAAACAGGTATATTTATTAAAATATTACATATTATAATAGTGTCATAGGTTAAACTATGACATAAAACAATCCCAGATTTATCTGGGATTTCTTTTTTTTGTTTAATTTGTTATAATATTTTAAGGTGATGAAAAATGTTTGAGTCTTTAAGTGACAGATTACAAACTGTAATAAAAAATATTAAAGGTTATGGAAAAATAACTGAAGATAATATAGAACCAATGGTAAGAGAAGTAAGATTAGCATTACTTGAAGCAGATGTAAATTATAAAGTTGTAAAAGAATTTACTAATACAGTTAGAGAAAAAGCTCTTGGAGAAGAAGTAAAGAATAGTTTAACTCCTGGAGAAATGTTTGTGGGAATTATAAGAGATGAATTAGAAAATCTTTTAGGTGGAGAACAATCTCCATTAAATATGGAAGGTAAACCATCATCATTAATGTTAGTAGGATTACAAGGTAGTGGAAAAACAACTACAATTGGAAAATTAGGCTTATTTCTTAGAAAAAAGCATAGTAAAAAACCATTATTAGTAGCTTGTGATGTATATAGACCAGCAGCAATTGATCAACTAATACAAATAGGCAAAGAATTAAATATTGAAGTATATCAAGAAGGTAAGAAAAATCCTGTTGAAATTGCTAAAAATGCTATTGCATATGCCAAAGAAAATAAATTTGATTATGTATTAATAGATACAGCAGGTAGACTTCATATTGATGAAGAATTAATGAATGAATTAAAAAATATTAAAAAAGAGATTAATCCAGAAGAAATACTATTAGTAATAGATTCTATGATGGGACAAGATGCAATAAATGTTATTACCGGATTTAATGATAACTTAGATCTTACTGGTGTAATATTAACAAAACTAGATGGTGATACTAGAGGAGGAGTTGCACTTTCTGTTAGACATCTAACTCATGTACCAATAAAATTTATTGGTATATCAGAAAAACTTGATGGATTAGATTATTTCTATCCAGATCGTATGGCTTCACGAATAATAGGTATGGGAGATGTTCTTTCAATCGTAGATAAAGCTAATGAAGTAATGGATCAAAAGGAAGCAGAAAAATCATTAAAAAAGATGCAAAGTGGAAAATTTGATCTTGATGATTTCTTAGAACAAATGAAACAAATAAAGAAACTGGGTTCATTAGAAAATATTTTAAAATTATTACCAGGAGCAAAAAAGGCAGGTTTAGATAAAATAAATATTGATCCAAAAGATTTAGCTCATATAGAAGCAATAATTCTTTCAATGACAAAAGAAGAAAGAAAAAATCCAGATATCTTAAAGGCTAGTCGTAAAGAAAGAATAGCTAAAGGATCTGGAAGAACAGTAACAGAAGTAAATAATTTAATTAAAAGATTTGAAGAATCAAAAAAAATGATGAAACAAATTGCAAATGGTAATATGAAGTTACCATTTTAACCTAAAGCAACATCTAAAATCATCATTATAGAAAAACCAATTAAAGTAAATAAGGCCATTAGGTCTTTTTTCTTGTTTGTTTGACTTTCAGGAATTAATTCTTGAACAACAACATATATCATAGCACCAGCAGCAAATGATAAAAGAAAAGGTAAGAGTAATCTAACTTTAACAACTAAGATTGCTCCGATAACACCAGCAATAGGTTCAACAATACCACTTAATTGTCCATAAAAAAATGATTTTGCTCTTGATAATCCCTCTCTTCTAAGAGGAACGGCAACCGCTGTCCCTTCAGGAAAATTTTGAATACCAATTCCAAGTGCAAGTAAACATGCCTCAGGTAAAGTACTATTACCATAAAATAAAGAGCCAAAAGCTACACCAACTGCTAAACCTTCGGGGATATTATGCAAAGTAATTGAAAATATTAGCATTAGTGATCTTTTAATACTAGATAATTTATTCTCTTTTTTATTTTTTTTAATTAATTTATCAAATATTTTATCTCCAACAAAAAGTAAAATTCCACCAGACATAAAACCAATTGAAACAATTACCCAAGCATTCATCTTCATATTAATAGCCATTTCAATTCCAGGACTAAGTAATGACCAAAAAGAAGCTGCAATCATAACTCCAGCCGCAAGACCTAACATAGCATCCATTATATTCTTATTAACTTTTTTAAAGAAAAAAACAAAACAAGCACCAAGAGCAGTTACCATCCATGTGAATAAAGTAGCAATCAATGCTTGCGAAACATAATTTAAATTTATAAACCAATTTACCATAAAAACACCTTTTTCCTAATTATAATTTATGAAAATTTAAATAAAGTGTGTTGCTATTTAAAAATTAAAATTATATAATCTAGAAAGGAAGTGGTAATATGAAAAAAAGAAAAAAAGAAAAAATAAATTATAAAGAAATATGGTTTAATTTAAAAAGAACTTGGAAATTTACTAAACCTTATCGAGGAAAACTTATTTTTTATATTATTCTTTCGATTATAGTAACTTTAATTGGAATAGCAATACCATTGATTTCCGCTAAAATATTAATTAATATAACAAATGGTATTTTTGATAAATTAATTATTTTTTCATTTGCATATTTCTTAATACAATTAATTTCAAGTATTATGAGAAATATAGCATCAAAAATTTCTGAATATATTTATTTAAGTTCATCATTAGATATTCAAATTGCTATAACTTCTGAATTATTAGATTTAGAAACAAAAGAATTAGATAAAAATTCAGTTGGTGTGTTTGTAGAAAGATTAAAAGGTGATAGTGGAAGTTTAGCAAGTATTTTTGAAAAACTTCTTTCATCAGCTTCTGATTTATTTGGAAATATAGGTATTTTAGTGGCTATATTTATTATTAATAAATATATGTTTTTATATTTTATATTAAGTATTGTTATTGTATGGCTTTTAGAGCAAGAAAGAATTAAAAAATATTACAAAGTAGATTCAAGATATCGTAAATATAATGAAGGAAACACAGGACTAGCAACTGAATTAGTAAGAGGTATTAGAGATATAAAAGTATTAAATATAAAACAATCTTTTTTAAATAAAGTTTCAAACGATACAAAAAAAATATTTAATGAAAGATTTGAAATGAATAAAATTGCTAGATTATATAGAACACTAATCTTTTGTGTAGAAGATTTTATGGAATTTTTATTTATTATTTTAGGAATAATTCTTATAACGACCAATAATTTAACAATAGAAGATTTTATTATTTTATATATGTATAATGGAAAAGTACAAGGATTAATTAGTTATTTTTCATATGAATTAGATTCATTAAAAGAGTTTAACTTATCAGCAAAAAGGGTATTTGATATATTAGATAATGATGCTTATAAAAAAGAAAAATTTGGTAAGATAAAATTAAATAAAGTAAATGGGGAATTTGAATTTAAAAAGGTTAACTTTTCTTATGGAAATAAAAAGAAAGTATTAAATAATATGAGTTTTAAAATTATGCCTAATCAAACAGTTGCTTTTGTAGGAAAAAGTGGAGTGGGAAAAACAACAATATTTTCAATTATAGATAAATTATATAATATAAATTCTGGTTCAATATTAATAGATGGAGTAAATATAAATGATTTAGATCAAGAGTCTATAAGAAATAATATTTCTATTATTACCCAAGATCCTTATATATTTAATTTTTCTATTAAAGAAAATTTGAAAATAGTAAAACCAAATGCAACCCAAAAAGAAATAAAAGAAGCTTGTAAAATAGCTTGTTTAGATGATTATATAGAAAAACTTCCTCATAAGTATAATACTGTAATTGGAGAAAATGGGGTTATGTTGTCAGGAGGACAAAAACAAAGATTAGCTATTGCTAGAGCACTTCTTCGTAAAACAGAGATAATATTATTTGATGAAGCTACAAGTTCTTTGGATAATGAAACTCAACAACTTATACAGCAAGCAATTAATAATATGCAAGGGGAATACACAATTCTAATTATTGCACACAGATTATCAACGATAGTAAATGCTGATCGTATTTTAGTGGTTGATGATGGAAAAATTGTGGCTGAAGGAACACATCAAGAACTAATGAAACATAATAAATTATATAAGCATTTATATGAAACAGAAATCAAATAATAATGACATTTGCATATACAATAAATTAGTAATTCACATATCATAAAAATAGATAGGGGGATTTATAATGTTTAATAGAAGATTTTTAAGACAAATGCCAAATGCTTTTGCTATGCAAGATGGAATGATTGATATTGATAACAATAGTGGCAATATAGATTTGGATTTTTTTCAACAACAACAAGTTTCACAACAAAGCACTCCAACTTCAAATAATATGATGGGGGTTAATACTGCACCAATAGTAGAACCGATGCAAGAAAGAGTTGTTCAAAGGACAATAGTTCATGAAGTTCCACAAGAGTGATAATTTATGTTAGAAAAAGATAAAGAGATTAAAT
>CAZAPU010000022.1:0-12131 GCA_964487215.1 uncultured Mycoplasma sp.
TAGAACTTTCCCCATATGATTTAAAACATGGGCGAATAACCTATAGGAAGTAGGAGGAAAAATAATATGAAAGTAAAACCATCAGTAAAAAAGATTTGTGCAAAATGCAAAATAATTAAACGTAATGGAAAAATAATGGTAATTTGTGAAAATCCAAAACACAAACAAACTCAAGGTTAATAGGAGGTAAGAATATGGCACGTATAAAAGGTGTAGAAATACCAAACGAAAAAAATATTAAAACATCATTGACATACATCTATGGAATTGGTCCAGTTACTGCAGAAAAAATAATTGCAGCTACAAAAGTAGATGGACAAAAAAGAACAAAAGACCTAACTACTGATGAACTATCTGCAATTAGAGATGAAGTTAATAAGTTCGTTACTGAAGGAGATCTTAGAAGAGAAGTTAATATGGCTATTAAAACTAAAATGGAAATAGGCTCATATCAAGGAATTCGTCATCGTAAAGGTTTACCAGTAAGAGGACAAAGAACTAGTAGAAATTGTAGAACTCGTAAGGGTAAAGTTAAAAAAGTAGTAGCAAATAAGAAGAAAAACTAATAAAGGTTTAGGAGGTTAAACTATGGCTTATAAGCAAAGAAAAAGAAAAGTTAAGAAAAATATTCCTGAAGGAATAGCACATATACATGCAACTTTTAATAACACAATTACAACTATTACAGATAAAGATGGAAGTGTAGTAGCTTGGGCATCAAGTGGTGCAATTGGTTTTAAAGGTAGCAAAAAGTCAACTCCATTTGCTGCACAATTAGCAGCAGA
This sequence comes from uncultured Mycoplasma sp., assembly GCA_964487215.1. GTDB lineage: Bacteria > Bacillota_I > Bacilli_A > RF39 > UBA660 > CAG-611. Next base: position 786 of record CAZAPU010000022.1, read on the forward strand.
AAAAGCTGGTAAAATGGCATATGATTTAGGAATGAGAAAAGTAGAAGTAGTCGTTAAAGGTGTAGGTCCAGGAAGAGAAACAGCAATAAGATCATTACAAACAGCAGGACTGGAAGTAACAACAATTAGTGATGTTACTCCAATTCCACATAATGGATGTCGTCCACCAAAAAGACCAAGAAACTAAAAAAGGGAGGAAAAATCATGATTCAATTTGAAAAACCAAATTATAAAATTACAGATTATGTAGAAAAAAATAATTACGGAAGATTTGAACTAGAACCATTAGAAAGAGGTTTTGGAACAACAATTGGTAATGCATTAAGAAGAGTAATGTTATCATCATTACCAGGGAGTGCAATAACTACAGTTAAAATAGATGGAATTCTTCATGAATTTCAAACTATTGAAGGAGTAGTAGAAGATGTTACAACTATCGTTTTAAATTTAAAAGGAGTTGTAATTAAAAAGTATTGTGAAGAAGAAAAGATAATTAGACTTGCAGCAGATAAAGAAGGAGTTATTACAGCAGGTGACTTTGAATGTGATGCAGATGTTGAAATAATTAATAAAGACCATGTTATTGCTACAATAGCAAAGGGTGGTAAATTAAATATGGAAATGACTGTTGGAACAGGTAGAGGATATGCAAGAGCTGAAGAAAATAAAAAACTTTTATCTGATAAAAAAGTTGGAGTTATTGCAATTGATTCTTTATATTCACCAATTGAAAGAGTATCTTATGAAGTTGAAGATGCTCGTGTAGGTCAAAGTGAAAATTACGATAAATTAATTATTGAAGTTTGGACTAATAGTTCAATTAAACCAGAAGAAGCTATATCTTTAGCTAGTAGAATTTTAATTGAACACTTAGAAGTAGTAGCAAGTATTGATAATATTGCTAATGTAACAGGAATGATGATTGAAAAGGTTGAAGATCCAAAACAAAAAGCACTTGAAACACCAATTGAAGATTTAGATTTTTCAGTTCGTGCTTACAACTGCTTAAAAAGAGCGGGAATTCATACTTTACAAGATTTAGTTAATAAATCTGATGCTGATGTAATGAAAATCCGTAATTTAGGTAAAAAATCATTAAAAGAAGTATTAGATAAATTAAAAGAATTAGACTTAACTTTAAGAGAAGATGACTAAATAGAGGAGGAAAAATTATGGCATACAGAAAACTAGGTCGTGATAATAAACATAGAAGAAGCATGTTAGCAAATCTAACTATTGATGTTATCATGAATGAAAAAATTGAAACAACTGAAACAAGAGCAAAAGAAGTAAGATGTTTAGTTGATAAAATGATTACTTATGGAAAGAATGGTTCTTTAGTTTCAAGAAGAAAAGCTTTAGCATTCTTAATGAATGATACAGAAGCAGTAAAAAAATTATTTGATGTTTTAGCACCACAATATAAAGATCGTAATGGTGGATATACTAGAATATTAAAACTAGATGAAAGAAAAGGTGACGATGCATTAATCGTTATCCTAGAATTAGTAAAATAAAAAACAAGTTTAACTTGTTTTTATTTTGATTAAAATATCATGTTCTTTTTCTTTTGGATACTCTCTATAAACTACTCCACAAGTATCAAACATTTTCTTTGATGCAATAACACCATCTGTATTAGCATATTTGTCTCTTAAGTATATTACTTCAGATATACCAGATTGTATTATTTCTTTAGCACATTCGTTACATGGAAATAAATCTACATACAATTTTGATCCTTCTAAATCTTTTTTATTTCCACGATAATTTAATATAGCATTTCTTTCGGCATGCACCACATATAAATACTTTGTTTCTAATGGATTTCCTTCTCTATCCCAAGGAAATGCATCATCATCAAAATTATTTGGTGTTCCATTGTAACCTATAGATAAAATTCTATTATTTTTATCAACTATACATGCACCAACTTGAGTTGAGGGATCTTTACTTCTCATAGCAGATAGTACTGCAATTGCCATAAAGTATTCATCCCAACTTATATAATCATCTCTTTTTTTACTACTCATAAAACCTCCATTTATGTATATTATACAAAAATATTAATTAATTTACAATATACTTTTAATGTGATATTATTTTAGTAGGAGGTTTTGTATGGAAAGTTTAGAAGAAAAGCTTATTAATGAAGATCCAGTATACTGTTATGTAAACAATATTACAAGTGATGATAAAGATTTATGTATTAATTTTGATTCAACTAGAAAGAATCATTTATTTACTCTAGGTTTAGCATTTGCTAGCGAGAAAAGGGTTTCTAAAATTAATTTAGAGGAATTAAAAGTTGATGGTCCTAAATCTTTTGATAAGATGTTATATATTTGGTGGAAAAACGGTTTAAAACCATTTTTTACTAACTTTAATCATGAAGATCATGCATTTTTAATTTGTCCTGTAAGAATGGCAGATGAACAAACAAAAGAAAAACTATTTGAAACAGTGAGTAATATGGAAAAGGATGGAATGAAAATACATTATCCTGCAAGAGATACTAATCAAAATGATAGTTATGGTTATAGAATATGTTTAGATAATGCTAATGCGATTAGTGATGCAAAAAATGTTTTTATTTATTACAATCGAAATAGTGTTGGTAGCTTATTTGATTTGGGTGTTGCATATTATTTTCAAATGAAATATCCAGATAGAACAATTAAAGTTTTAAATGAAGATCAAATACAATTAGATCCAAATGATTTTGGAGATAAAATAATATTAAGTATGTTAAATATGCAAAAAATGTATAGAGAACAAAATAATACAAGAAAAAGAAGTTAATTAACATCTTTTTTTTATTAATAAAAAATGTTATAATCTATTTGGGAGTTGGTAAAATGAAAGCTTTAGTAACAGGTGCTTCTTCTGGAATTGGTAAAGAAATGGCTATTTATTTGAGTGAACTTGGATGTGAATTAATTTTAGTAGCTAGAGATAAAGAAAAATTAGAAGAAGTACAAAATAAATTAAAAACTAAATCCAAAATAGTAGTGATTGATTTAGCAAATGAAAAGAAAATTAAAGATTTATATATGATTGTAAAAAATGAAAATATAGATATTTTAATTAATAATGCTGGATTTGGACTTTTTGGAGATTATGATAGTGTAGATTTATTAACTGAGTTAGAAATGATAGATGTAAATGTTAAAGCCGTCCATATCCTTACTAGAATGTTTTTGAGAGATATGAATAAAAGAGGTACAGGTTATATTATGAATGTTGCTTCATCAGCAGGATTATTAAAAGGTGGACCACTTATGAGTACATATTATGCAACAAAAAGTTATGTAGTAAGTTTTACCTTAGCAATTTATGAAGAACTTAGAAGAAAAAAATCTAATGTAACAATTTCTGCTTTATGTCCTGGACCAGTAAGTACTAATTTCAATAATGTAGCAGGTGTGAAATTTAATTTAAAATCATTAAGTGCAAAATCAGTAGCAAGATATGGAATTAATGCTATGTTGAAAGATAAAAAATTAGTTATTGTACCAGGATTTACAACAAGAATGGGAATATTCTTTTCAAGATTTTTATCAACCAAGAGTTTATTAAAAATAACATATAATATACAAGAAAAGAAATCTAAAAGATAGATTTCTTTTTTAAAGGAGTAATTATGAGATATAAAATGACATTTTCTTATGATGGTAGTTGTTTTAAAGGCCTTCAAAGACAAAACAACTTAAAAACTGTTCAAGGTGAAATAGAAAAAATTTTATCAAAAATAGATGAACAAAAAGTTGATATTACTTGCTGTGGTAGGACTGATACAGGTGTTCATGCTATTAATACAGTAGCACATTTTGATTTAGTGAAAAATATAAAAATTTATAATTTAATTAAGCATTTAAATTCTAATTTAAATGGAGAAATATATGTTAAAAGTATTGAAACTGTAGATAATGAGTTCCATGCTAGATACGATTGTATAGAAAAAGAATATAGATATTATATTAATGTTGGTGAATATAATTTATTTAAAAGAAATTATATTTTTCAATATAATAAAAAATTAGATGTTAATAAAATGAAAGAAGCATTGAAATATTTATTAGGTGAATGGGATTTTAGATCTTTTTGCTCAGATGAAAAAGAAAAAGAAAATTGTGTTAGAATCATTAACTCTATAAAAGTATTAAATGAAAACAATATTATAGAAATAAGAATAGCTGGTAATGGTTTTTTAAAGCACATGATTAGAAATATTATTGGTGTTCTTATCGAAATAGGATCTGATAAAAAAGATGTCTCATATATGAAAGAAATACTTGATAGAAAGAGTAGAGAAAAACTTCCTAAGCCAGTACCCAGTTGTGGTTTATATTTATATAATGTTAAATACAAATAAAAAAACACTTTCGTGTTTTTATTTTTTTATAATAGTACCATTCTTATTTCCAAATAAATTTTTAATATGTATTGGTATATTCTTATTTTTTGCAAATGGAATCGCTTTTGCATGAATTACTTTTGCACCACTATTTGCTATATCCAATGCTTCATCATAAGTTAAATATGATATTAATTGAACATTATTATCTTCTTTTGGATCTCCAGTCATTATACCATCAACATCTTTATATATTTCAATTCTATCTGCTTTTAAGTATGCACCAAGAATAGTAGCTGTTGTATCACTACCACCTCTTCCTAAAGTAGAAATAAATCCATCTTTAGTTATTCCTTGGAAACCAGCTACAACAGGTACTTTATTATCTTTTACTAATTTCATTATTATTTTATCATTAAATTTTTCTATATCAGCATTTCCAAAATTATTATTAGTTATAATGCCTGCTTGCCAACCAGTTAATGGAATCGCATCAATGCCATTGTTGCAAAAGAAAGCAGTCATTATTACTGTACTAATAGTTTCACCACAACTTGTTAATAAATCGCTAGCTAAAGGATTATTAACATTAAAATTATTATCATTAATTAATGATATAAGAGTATCAGTTGCATATGGTTCAGTAAACCTACCAATAGCAGAAACAACAACAACAGGTGTTTCGCCTCTTTTAATAGTTTCTTTTACTAATTTTAAAATTCTTTCTTTTTTTTCAATAGAAGTTAAGGAAGTTCCACCAAATTTTAATATAACTATTTTCATAATTTTTCTCCATCTACTTTTAAGTATTACTATTTTATTATAAATTAACTAAAGTAATATGTCAATTTTAACTAGTAGGATTTTCAACTGTTGCAATAGAATTGCTTAGATAAAATGAATATAAAATAATAAGTGAAGCAATAATTGCAAAAGTAGCTGCTAATAACTGATATTTAAATGGTCTTAGATCTTTATTATTAATTTTAGCTATCTCTAAAAAATTATAATTAATAATAAAAAATATAATAAGTAATGATAGAGAAAGATATCTATTGAATTCAGATAATTTTCTATTATTAGTTTTTGTATTAAATTTTAAATCATTTTTTACTTGATTAGTTGTATAAATTGATATTAAAATGGATACAATAAAAAGAACAGAGACTATCTGCTGAATATTTAAAAGATTTATTTCTTGTTCATTTGTATTCATATTTAATTATATTCAAAAAAAAAATATTTTTTTAGCACTTTATGTTGACAAGTGCCAATTATTGAGTATAATATTATTTGTAAGGAGGAATGATACATGAATTTAGTACCAAGAAAATTTTTCTTAGATGATTTCTTTGATGATTTTGAGCCAAAAACTTATAGCAACATGAAATGTGATATTTATGAAAAGGAGAATAATTATTTTATTGAAATGGATATTCCAGGATTTGATAAAAAAGACATAAATATTGATTTTGATAATGGTTATTTAACAATTACGGCTTCAAAAGAAAATACTGTAGATGAAGAAGAAAAAAACTACATTAGAAAAGAAAGAAGTTATGGAAAATATCAAAGACAATTCTATATGGGTGATATTGATGAAGAACAAATTACTGCAGAATTTAATAATGGTATTTTAAAAGTTGTAGCTCCTAAAAAAGAAGAAATTAGTACTAAGAAAAAAATAGAAATTGAATAAAAAAAGAACTTATTAAGTTCTTTTTTTATTTATAAGTTTCTTCTTTTAAATTTGCAATATTATCATTCATAATTGAAAGATAATCACTATTAGTACTTATATCATCTTCAGTAATTGTTGTCATAGTTCTAAAATCAACTGTTTTAGCACCATAATTATTAACTAAATCATTAATAACATTATTATCTTCAAGGTTTTCATGGACAAATAAATAACTTAATTTTCCTTTTGAAAACAATGATTTAGCAAGTTCAATGTTATTTTCTTTATTAGTTTTATCTTCAGTTAAATTAATAACTGTAAAACCGTATTTCTCTAAAAATTTTAGTGATTCATCAAACGAAACAATCCTTAAATCTTTTGAATTATCTGCTGTTTTTTTAAACTCGGTTTCTAACTCAGAAACATCAACCTTTAATAAATTATAATTACTTTCTATTTTTTGTACAATATAGGGATTAGATATTAAGTTACTTAGTTCATTTTTTACATTTTGAGCAATCATTAATATATTGGCAGGATTCATCCATACATCTGAATCTGCATTTGTAGCTTCTAATCCATAAGCAGCATCAATAATTTTTAGTTTGTTATTATTATTTAACATGGCTGTAGCATAATCTTTTTCATTAGATTCACCATTATATATAAATAAATCATTTTGACTAAAATCTTTTAACTGTTTTTTAGTAATTGAATATTCCTCAATATTAGTACTTCTTGGATAAACTGTAGCAACAGTAGAATACTCACCATATAATCTCTTTGTAACATATTCAATCGGATAAATAGTCGTAATAATATTTATATCTTCCATATCATCTTGTTTTATACATCCAGTTAGTAAAAATATTCCTACAACTAAAATTAATAGCATTATTTTTTTCATTTTTTACTCCTTTTTTTTGGTACAGGATCATATCCATAAGTTCCCCATGGATTACATTTTAATATTCTTTTAAAAGTTAAATAACTTCCTTTTAAAGCACCATGTTCATTAATGGCTTCAATTCCATAATTAGAACAAGTTGGTTCATGTCTACATGAATTATGCCATGGACCAGGAATTTTTTGATATACTTTAATAAAAAAAATTAAAATTTGTTTCATTTCCCCACCTATTAATATTTTACTATTAAATTGTAATTTTATCAATCAAAGAGTATTAAATTTAATAAAAATATGATAAAATTAATTAGGTGATTGTAATGAAAGAACTATTAGAAAAATTTAATATAAAACCTAATAATATAAAACTATATGAGCAAGCATTTATTCATACTTCATATGCTTATGAGAATAATATTAAAGAATCATATGAAAAACTAGAATTTTTAGGAGATGCTATCGTAGATACAGTTATTTCTGATTATTTATATAAGTGTAATAAATATGCTGAAGGAGAAATGACTAAAATAAGAGCAAGTTATGTATGTGAAAATGCTTTATATAAATATGCCGAAGATTTAAACTTTAGCAATTATATAAAAGTAGGTAAAGGAGAGGATCATACTGGTGGAAAACACAAGAAAGCAATAATGGCAGATGTGTTTGAAGCTTTTGTAGCAGCAATGTACCTTGATTTAGGATATGAAAGAACAAAAGAAATAACAATAAAAATAATAATACCTTATATTGAAAATCCAGATATTATGTTGTTTAGTGATTATAAATCAGTATTACAAGAAGCTGTGCAAACAGATAAAAAATCTTTAGAATATGTTCTTTTAGAAGAAAAAGGTCCTGCTCATGATAAAAAATTTAAAGTTCAAGTAACAGTAGATAGTATTATAATGGGAACTGGAATTGGTAAATCTAAAAAAGAAGCAGAACAAGAAGCAGCAAAAGAAGCATTAAGTAAATTATCAAAATAAAAGATGTTAACAAATTTGTTAACATCTTTTTCTTTGCTCTTGATTGATAATATCTAAAACCTCATTATAATCATGTTCTTTTGAACCACTTTCAATAATATGATCATATTCATTAATAAAAGATATTTCATATTCTGCTTTTTTCAATCTTTCAATAATTATATTTTCGGAATCCGAATTTCTGTTTCTTAATCTTTTTTCTAATTCCTCTAAAGTTGGTGGTTTAATAAATATAAGAATTGCTTCTTTAAATTTACTTTTAATAATAATTGCACCTTGAACATCTATTTCTAAAATTACATTATATCCATTATTTAACATTTCAAATACTTTATCTTTTGGAGTTCCATAATATAATCCATCATATACTTCAGCATATTCAATAAAATTATCATTTTCAATATTTTTATTAAACTCCTCCACACTTACAAAATAATAATCTTTTCCATGCTCTTCCATTTTTTTCGTTTTTTCTATTATTCTTGGTTTTCTAGTAGTCATAGAAATAGAATACCAAAAGTTATTATTTTCATTTACTAATCTTCTTCTAATTGTGCTTTTACCAACTCCACTTGGACCACTTATTATAATTAATAATCCTTTATTTTGTTTCATTGTATCACCTTATGGTTATTATAAAGCATTTTATTAAAATAAAAAAGGTTTTTTTATTTACTTTTTTTTGATATAATGATTATAACAAATATAGAAGGTGAATATATGTATTTAAAAGAAATAAAAGCATCAGGTTTTAAATCTTTTGCTGATAAAATAAATATTAATTTAGATAATGATATTACTTGTATTGTTGGTCCTAATGGATCAGGAAAAAGTAATATTATTGATGCAGTAAGATGGGTATTAGGAGAACAATCAATTAAAAATCTCCGTGGTTCTAATACAATGACAGATGTAATCTTTTCAGGTAGTAATCATAGAAAACCACTTAATTTAGCAAGTGTTACTTTGGTATTTGATAATAGTGATTCATATTTAAGAGTTCCATATACAGAAATATCTATTACAAGAAAAGTATATAGAAGTGGAGAAAATGAATATTTTTTAAATGACGAAAAATGTAGATTAAAAGATATAAATGATTTGTTTCTTGATAGTGGAATGGGTAAATATGCCTTTAATATTATATCTCAAGGAGAAATAAGTAAAATAATAAGTGATTCACCACAGGATCGAAGAATAATATTTGAAGAGGCAGCAGGTGTTTTAAAATATAAAAAAAGAAAAGAAGAAGCATTAAAAAAATTAGAAAAAACAAATGAAAATTTAAATAGAGTTCATGATATTATAAATGAAATAGAAGGACAAATTGTACCACTAAAGGAACAAAGTACTTTAGCAAAAAGATATTTATCAGCTAAAGAGAAGTTAGAAAGTATTGAAATTGCTTTAATAGCCAATGATTTAGAAAAATTTGATAATTTATATAAAAATGGTGAGAAAGAAATTCAAGATTTACAAAATGAAATTATTAATTTAAATACAAGTACAACTAATAGTGATGTGTCTTTGGAAAAGAAAAAAGCAGAGCAAGAAAATAATAATGAAATATTATACAAATTAAATAAAGATTTTTTAGAATTAACAAAAGAAGAAGAAAGAATTAATGGTGAAAAAAACATTATTCAAGAAAGAAGTAAATATTCTTCAGATGATATTAAAGTACATGATAATGTTACTAATTTAAAAGAAAAACAATTAATTACACATAATAAAATATTATCATTAAAAACTGATTTAGATATTTTAATGAAAACAGCTAGTGAGTTAACTAAAAAAACATTTACGAAGAATGAAAAATTTAAAGCCATGATATCTTCAAAAAATATTTTAGATAATAGTTTAATTGATAAGAAAAAAGAAATAACAGATTTAGAATATAAAATAAAATATTTAAGAGACTATATTGAATCAGGCGGAAATACAAGCCCAGCAGTAAAGAAAATAATAACTAATCCTAAAATTAGAGGAATTCATGATACAATATCGAAACTTATTGAAACTGATAATGATTATACTTTAGCTTTAGATGTTGCATTAGGTGGTGCTAAAGATTATATAGTAGTTGACAATCCTAGTATTGCTAAAAATTGTATTGCATATTTGAAAGAAAATAATTATGGAAGAGTAACATTTTTTCCACTAGATGTAATAAAACCTAGAACTATTGAGGAACAAATAATTAATCAATTAAAACGAGAGATTGGATTTATTGACATTTTTGCTAATTTAGTTCATTATGATAGTATTTATTACAATATAATATTTAATCAATTAGGTAATGTTTTACTTGTTGATAATATTGATAATGCTAATTCAATTAGTAAAAAAATAAATAATAGATTTAAAATTGTTACATTAAATGGTGAAGTAATTAATGTAGGCGGTTCAATTACTGGTGGTTCAATTAAACAAAGAAGTATTATTTCAGAAAAATATGAATTACAAAACTTAATTACTAAATCAGAATTATTAGAAAATGAGGTTAAATCCCTTGAAGAAAAAATAAATATTTCTTTAAAAGAAATAAAAGATGAGCAAGTTAGCTTATTAGATTTAGAAAAAGAAAAAGTAGTATTACAAGAAGAAATAAATAATAAGAATAATACCTATGAACTATTTAAAAAAGAATATGAAGAACAAGAATTAGAATTATCTAATTTAGAAGATTTAATAAATGAAAATATTACAAACGAAGAAGACAAAATAATGAATAAGTATTATGATGTTTTAAATAAAAAAGATGAATTAGGTAAACAAATAGTAATTGCTACAAAAGAAAAAGAAAAAATTCAATCTGAAATAGAAGAATTACAGGCTAGTTTTAGAGTAAATAATTTCACAATTAGAGATAAAGAAACTAAATTAAAAGAATTAGAAATAAGTAATGCTAAAGTTAGTTCAAAAATGGATAGTTTACTTTCAATATTAAATGAAAATTATGAAATGACATTTGAAAAAGCAAAAGCCAACTATATTTTAGAAATAGAAGAAGATATTGCTAGAAAGAATGTTAATGAATATCGTAAAGAATTAAAAGAAATAGGAATTGTAAATCTTGGTTCAATTGATGAATATGAAAAAATTAGTAAAAGATATGATTTCTTAACAAAGCAAAGTAATGATTTAGAAACTGCAATTACAACTCTTTTAACTATTATTGATGAATTAGATATAGTAATGAAAGATGAGTTTATTAAAACATTTAAAGAAATTGAAGTGGAATTTGATAAAGTGTTTAAAAATTTATTTAGTGGTGGTAATGCTAAATTATCATTAACAGATGAAACAAATATATTAGAAACAGGAATTGAAATAAATGTAACTCCGCCTGGTAAAAAAGTATCAACTATTTCACTTTTATCTGGAGGAGAAAAAACTTTAACAGCAATTAGCTT
>CAZAPU010000023.1:0-2417 GCA_964487215.1 uncultured Mycoplasma sp.
TTTTCTCCCTTTATCTTTATTGCCTTCATGTTTACTTCCTTTCAATTTAGTATATGTTTTTTATAATAGTCTCGTGCCTATTAAAACAATTCTAATATTCTTGTTAAATTATCTATTACCTCAAATTCATCACTTTCTTCTGGTATAACTGAAAATTTAACTGGTATTCCACCTTCACTTTTCCATTCTCTTAAATTACCTGAATAATCATCTACCAATATTGCATCTTTTGAATGAACAATTTTAGTTTTTGATATTACTTTTGGGCATAAGATAATTGTAATATCTTTAAAAAATCTTCTTAAATAATTTATTTTTAATACACCTTCATTTAATGAATTAATATGTGTTAATACTGAAACATTAAATCTATCACTATTTATTATTTTTTGAATTGCCTCTATAGCATTATTTATTATATTCTCATCAATTATTAATTCTTCCCAAGGATAGGTGCTACAAAAAACTGACATTTCTTCTTGTGTTATTTTTCTTTTAAAATACTCCTCTTTATCTTTATATAATTTAGTTAAAGTATCCAAAATAACCCCATCAAAATCAATATATAATTCTTTCATCAACACCACTCCCTAATTAAATAATACTATAAAAGACATTTTATGACAAGAAAAAAGCAAAGTTTCCTTTGCTTTCTTATACTTCTCTTGTTCTTCCTGTTGCTTTCCAACCTTCTAATGTTTTACATTTTGACCATTTATATTCAATACCACCTATTGTTCCATAAATTGGTGTTGAATCTTTTGTATCAGTTCCGATTACTTCTACTTTTTCACATTTCTTAGATGATCCATTATAGTTATAACCAGCAGTTGGACAACTATATCCAGTTAATACTTGTTCTGTTTTTGTACATTTACTTTCATCGGTTGGCATTACTGTTGATCCATTTGGACAATTTCCATATGTTCTAACAGTTTCTGTTCCATTTTCTTTTCTAATTCCAACATAACCATAATTATCTGCAATTAAAGTTGCATCAGTTTTAGATTCAGACCATTCAGTTTTTGTTTCTTTAGTAACAATTCTATCTGTAACAAATCCTGAGAATGTTATTTTTAATCCATAAATTGGAACTTGTGTTTCACTTACTGTACATTCAACTACTAAGCTTTCTTCACTTACTGAATTTGCTGCAATAGTTTCAACTCTTACTTTATAATATGGAGTTAAAGTACAAGTATTCATACATGAATCATAATCCATACCTAATACTACATATCTTGTTGTTGCTGTATCTTGTGGAATTGTAGTCATAGTAGTTACATAACTTGAAATAACTTCTCCACCTTGATATAAATTTCCTGTTGTTTGATCTATAAAGTAATTATATCCAGTACATACCTTTTTAGTATAATAACCAATTATATTATCATAAGTATAATGTCTTATTGGTTGATTAGTATCAGGTATATATGTTGTTGTAGTTATTTCTTTCATATATTTATATAAATACTTTTTAACTTCTTTATCTTCATAAGGTCTATTTGTTATTTTTACTTCATCTTTATAATTTGCTTTAGCTTCTTCAGTTAATGTTCTTGTATTTGTTTTTGTACATTTTTTTGTATCATTATTTAATACATAACCATCTGGACATTTATATCCAGTAATAGCTTTACTTGATGTGTCTCTTTTAAATTCATATTGAATTATTGGAGCATCACAATCTGCACCTGTACAAGTTTTACAATTACCAAGTAAAGCACAAACATCATGACATCCAACATGTTCTAATATATAAGCTTTTTGATCACTACAAGATAAATTAACTTTTAAAACATATTCTGTTTTTTCTCTTGTAATTGATACATAAGAATCTGTCATATCACATTGTTTACCATTTTTATCAACAAAAGGTAAAAGTAATTTTTTATCAAGCATTTCTTTTAATGTTAATTTAACACTTTCTCCTTCTTTTTGTGGTAATCTTTCATTAGTAAAATATGATTTTGCAGAGTCTTGCATTGCTGTCATATTATTTCTAAATACATCTTGCATTAATGGACTTATTGAATTCTTTGTTGGAAAAAACCAAGTAAGAAGCAATAAGAACAATATTACTGCTAACAATGACATTAATAACTTTTTTATTAAACCATTTTTATTTGTATTTTTATTTATTACAGTTGTTTCATTAAATTCATTCATATTATTTACCCCCTATTCCTTATTCTCTCGTCCTAGTTAATGCTTCATTTTCATTTGCTGTTGTTGGATTTAAGTCATTCACTACTGAAGCTGGTACGGTAGCAGCTACTGGTGGAATTGCTTCATCAACTGCTGCAGCCACAAAGTCTGGATCTTGTTCTTCTCCTGTATCTGGTTGTTGTGCTTCAGTAACTGGTTGTTCTGTTTGCTCTGTTTGTTGCTCTGTTGGTTGTTCTGTTTGTTCTGTT
>CAZAPU010000023.1:2517-12060 GCA_964487215.1 uncultured Mycoplasma sp.
TTGGTTGTTCTGTTTGTTCTGTTGTTGGTTGAGCCGATAATCTTGCATTATATTCTACCATTCCAGCATTATGTCCTGCTACTAAACCTTGACTAATTCCAGCACTATACCCATTATTATATGGAGTTCCATCAGAAGCATATGAATATGAGTATTGAGTTCCATTAGATGCTGCTTGATTATAAGCTGCTGCATATGCAAAATTGTATCCTGCTGTTAAACCAGCTGCATATTGTGCATTAGCTGCATTTTGGTTTTCCACATCCTGTCTTGCATTTGCTTCTGCATTGCTTACTGCTGCTTCACCAAATTTGTTTACTGCTTGTTCTCTTGAAACTTGAGTTCTTTGAGTTAAACTATATTTATAACCTGATGTATTATACTTACTATTAAATTTACTATAGTTACCCCCAGCAAGATCACGATTTAATTTTTTAACATTTTTTTCATCCATAGCTCTTGGTTCTTCAAAAACTATTATATAAGCTCCTGTTGCTGTTAAATTTTCGCCAAATACTTCATATGATAAACTTTCAGCATTCTTAACCTGATTATATAAATTATCACATGTTATTGTTTCATTTCTATTAATTAATTCTAAATATGTTTTTTCATCAATAATTCTATTTTCCATAGCAACTGGTAAACCTACTGTTAAGATATATGATACAGCACCAGGATTTTCTTTTGATGCATTATCTATTTTAGCTGGATCAGTTAATTCTTCATAAAAACTAACTAATTCTTTTCCAGCAGCATTCTTATCAGTTGCTTTATTATAAGCAATTATTAAATCTTCAAATTTATTAACTAATTCTTGATCTTTTTCATCTGCAAATAAATTTATAATTCCTGATTTTTCAGTTGCTCTAGAATAATAGATATTCATAATTCTAGCTGTTTGTAAATAATTATCATTTATTTTCTCTGAATTTAATAATCCACTATTACCAAATAGTTTTACTATATGTTCTGTTGCATAAACATCTGAATTAACCATTATATATGTACCAATAATTTCATTTGCTGTTAAATATAATTGTTTTTCTCCATCACTTTCTATTTTTATTGAAGGTAATGTTTTTTCATTCATATTATTTTGAGTACTTTCTAATGAGTTAAATAAATCTTGATGTAATGATATACCATATTCTTCATATACATTATTTAATTCTTCAAATGACATCTTATTTAATTCTTCTTGTGAATATTTTATTAACATATTTGAATAATCATTTGTAGTATATTTACTTTCTTCTTTATCCTCTTGTACTAATTTTGTTTGAGTAGCAAAATCATCTTTTGTATCGGTTTGTTTTTTATCTTTACCTCCTACAATTAATAATATTGCTGATGTAATTAAACATCCTACACAAAATACCATAGCTTGGCCACGACTTGAAATATCTCTGGCTGTTTTAGTTACTTTAATATTTTCAATATTATTTTTTTCTTTCGAATCCATAATTCTTATCCCCCTCTTTTTGGAATGGCATTATTATAACATAAATTAAAAAAAATGTCAATTATTCTTACATATCAATTTATGTAATTTAATTAACATTTTTATCAAAATATTTCTCTATTATTTCTTGTATAAAGAACTTATACTCAATTTTTGTATTTTTTTCCACTTCTAAAGTACATATTGGAGGAAATAATACACACCAGAAATTATCACCTTCTCCATTTCCTATTGTTACTAACAAAGATTCATAATTACCTTCTTTATATTTAACTCCATTATAGGTTTTCTCAGGAAAATAATTTAATCCATAATTTATATTAAATGATTTATCATATTTTTCATCTTTAAAGATATTAGTAATAATATTATTATAATTACTTATGTTATCGTTAATAACTATCCTTGTTTCTTCAATAGAACTAGAACTTTCTATATTATTTTTAAAAGAATCTTCTAATTTATCTTTTACTTTATTTTTAATATACTGATCATAAACACTATTACTATTGGCTACTATTCTAAATCTTATTGCTTCATCAGGGATTATATAATAATCTTCTTTATCTTTTATCATAATATAACTAATCATAAATAATGCAATAAGTATCAATATTTTCTTCATAAAAAATCACCTATATTAATATTGAGTGATTTTTATTTTTTTTATTCAAAATTGTTTACTATATATATATATCTATCAAAATGATTTAAATCTTTTCTATTTATTATTTTACTATTTGGAAAATACTTATTAACAAGTTTGTTAATATCTTCTTTTTGATTATATCCTATCTCAAAAGCAATAATTGATTGCTTATTTAATACTCTACTAGCCTCTTTTAAAATTATTTCATAGTATTTTAAACCACCAAATAATGCTAAATGAGGTTCATATTTTATTACTTTTTCTTCAATGTGGGTTGCATCCTCATACAAATATGGAGGGTTACTTATTAAAACATCATATTTATTATTTATATTTTCTAACATATCACTTTTAATAAATTTTATTTCAGTATCTAAGATTTTTGCATTTTTACTAGCTACTTTTAATGCTTTAGTTGAAATATCTGTTGCAGTTACAGTATTGTTTCCATTTAATTTCTTCAAAGATATTGCTATAGCACCACTACCTGTTCCAATATCAATAATAGAAACAGTTTTTTTAAAATATTTATTAATTAATTCATTTGTATCAATAACTAATTGTTCTGTTTCAAATCTAGGTATTAGTACATCTTTATTTACATAAAAATTATTATCTAAAAAGTTAGCATTTTTTAAAAGATATTGTACAGGTAAATTACTTTTAATTAGTTTTTGATATTTCCTTATTATTTTATTGTCAATTTCTTTTATTAAATACAAATCATTTATTTTGCAGTTAAAAAGAAAAGATAATATTATCTTTTTCTCAGTTTTATCATAATTAGACTTTATATTTAATAAGTCATTAATCTTCATTTGTTGCTAGTTTCCTTTTCTGATCTTCATTTATTAATGCTTCAATAATTTCTTCAATTTCGCCTTCCATAATACGATCTAGTTTATTTAATGTAAAACCAATACGATGATCAGTAACTCTATTTTGAGGATAATTATAAGTTCTTATCTTTTCACTTCTGTCTCCCGTACCTACTTTGCTTCTTCTTTCACTACCGTATTCTTCTTCTTGTTTTCTTATTTTTTCTTCATATATTTTTGATTTTAATATTTCTAATGCTTTTGCTCTATTTTGTTGTTGGCTTCTTTCATTTTGGCAAGTAACAACAATTCCTGTAGGTATATGAGTTAATCTTACAGCAGAATCAGCAGTATTAACACTTTGACCTCCTGCTCCACCAGAACGATAAACATCTATTTTTAAATCATCCATTTTTATTTCTACTTCAACATCAGTCATTTCAGGTAAAACTGCTACAGTGGCAGTACTTGTATGAATCCTACCACCAGATTCTGTTTCAGGTATTCTTTGAACTCTATGGGCACCACTCTCATATTTTAATTTTGAATATGCATTGTCACCCTTTATCATAAATTCAATTTGAGAATATCCTCCACTTTCCCCTTCTTCTGCATTAATTATTTCTATCTTAAATCCTTCTTTTTCACAATATTTTTGATACATTCTGAAAAGATCTCCTGCAAAAATATTTGCTTCGTCTCCACCTGCTGCTCCTCTGATTTCCATAATAACATTCTTTCCATCATTAGGATCTTTTGGTAATAATAAAATTTCTAATTTGCTTTCAATTTCTATTTTTTCTTGTTCTAAACTCTTTAATTCTTCTTGTGCAATTTCTTTTAATTCATTATCTTTTAATAATTCTTTGTCTTCTTCTATTGAAGATATAACTGTTTTATATCTTTTATAAACATTAATAGTTTCTTCCAAAGAACTAGATTGTTTTGATAACTCTGTTAAGTGATTTATATTACTTAAAGTTTCTGGTTTTATTAATTCTTCTTGTATTTCATTGTATTTTATAAGCATATTTTCTAATCTATCTATCATATTTTCACCTCTATTTACAAAGAAAAGATTTATTATTCTTCAATATCTAAATCTTCTTCATCTATTATTACTAAATCTTTATAATCCTCTGCTGCATCTTCATTGTCATCATCAGGATTTTCATCATACATGATTTCTTTTTCTTCTTCCTCTTCTTCATTTTCAAATATTTCATCCGCTTCAAGATCTTCAATATCATCTAGTATTTCATCTATTTTTAATGATTTGACTGAATGATTTTCTTTTAAATCCCAATTACCTGAATCTAATAAAATGAATCTTTTATCTGTTGTTAATGAAGTATAAAAACCACCTATTTTATTTTCATATTCTTTTTTTGTTAATCCTAAAAGATTGCAAATTCTTTTAAATAAATCTGCAGTTGATTGTTCTTTTTCATTTTTTAATAAAAGATATGCTATGTCATTATATGACATAAGTTCTAATTCTTCTTTTGATAAATTTTTAATTTCCATAATTTACATCCTTTCTGGGCTAGCTACTCCAATTAGTCTTAAAGCATTAGCTATTGTTATTTTAACTGCTGTTATAAACATTATTCTTTCTTTTGTATATTTTTCATCTTCAGTTACTATTTTTTCTTTACCATAATATGAATGGAATAAACTAGCAAGTTCATATACATAATTTACCACTAAATGAGGTTCTTTTTTTATTGCACTTCTTTCTATTACTTTTTTAAACTCATCTAATTTTGCTAAAACATTATATGCAATCTCACTATTAATTGTTTCAAATTTATAATTTTGTGGTATTTCTATAGAATTATCTTTTAAAATTGAACAAATTCTTGCATGAGCATATTGTACATAATATACAGGATTATCATTAGTTTTAGCTGTTGCTAAATCTATATCAAAATCCATTTGAGTATCGATACTTCTAGAAACAAAGAAATATCTTATTGCTGAATTTCCTGCATCTTTTACTAAATCACTCAATGTTATTGTTTTTCCTGTTCTTTTTGATAGTTTATATTCTTCTCCATCTTTTATAGCCCTAACCATTTGTATTAATGGTACTGAAAGCTTACTACTATCTCCACCAAGCATAGTTACCGCTGCTTTTAATCTAGCAACATAACCATGATGATCAGCACCAAGAACATCAATTAGCTTATCATAACCTCTATTTAATTTATCTAAATGATATGCTATATCAGGCATAAAATAAGTATAACTACCATCTGTTTTAATAATAACACGATCTTTTTCATCACCAAATTCACTTGTTTTTAAAAAAGTTGCATTATCTAATTCATAAGTATATCCTAATTCTTTTAATTTTTGTACTGCATCCTCTACAAGATTTCTATTTCTAAGATCTTGTTCACTAGTCCAAATATCAAATGATACCCCTATTTCTTCTAAATCTTCTTTTATTTGATTAAGAAATACATCTAAACCTCTTTTTTTAAATACTTCTAACTCTTCAGTAAGATAACCATCTTTTTTTTCTTCATACATAGTTTTTGCAATATCTATAATTTCTTGCCCTTTATAGTAATCTTCCTTCATATCTGATTCTAATCCACAAAGTTCTTTATATCTTTCTTTTATTGAATTAGCCATATTTGTCATTTGATTACCAGCATCATTTATATAATATTCTCTAGTTACATCATAACCTGCAAAGGATAGAATATTTGCTAAAGAATCACCATAACAGGCTCCTCTTGCATGTCCTAAATGAATTATACCAGTAGGATTAACACTAACAAATTCTAAATCTACCTTTTCATTATTTCCAATTGAACTTTTTCCATAAGAAGAACCTTGTTTTATTATTTCTTTTATATTTTCTAATAAATAATCTTTTTTAACAAAAAAGTTAATAAATCCAGGTCCTGCAATAGTAACAGATTCAATTAAATCACTATTTATATTACCAATAATTGCATTAGCTATTTCAATTGGACTTTTACTTAATTTTTTACATAGTTTCATTGCTATATTAGTAGAAAAATCGCCATGTTCTTTTATACTAGGTATTTCTATTTCTATATCTTCTAAATCAATATCAATATTTAGAGCAGTTTTTATTATTTTTTTTAACTCTAGTTCAATATTCATTCTAATCCTCCTCATATGATAATAAGAGTTTAAATGGTTCCTCTTCAATTTCGTATCTAATTATAACTATATTTTTTTTCAATTGCAATTCTTTTATTATCAAATTATTAGTTATTTCTTTATTTATTTCTTTCAATAAATAAAAATTATTATCATTTTCCTTATTAAAATCAATAATAGAAAGAAATTCATCATTTTCTCTAATAAGTGTTAAATTATCAAAATTAAACTCATATTTGACAGTATCATTCTCAAATTTAAGTTTACTTTCTTCTAAAGTACCTTTAGTTTCTATAAAAAAATCATTTATTTTTAAATTAATTTTTACATTTTTAATAATTATCACCCATTTCATAGAGGAATTATAACATAAAAATTTAAAATCACACATAAATTTTTATCTTTTTTTCATACTAATTATAGATTTTACGGAGGACTTTATGAATAAAATTAAAATTATTTTTAAAATTATTTTAAAAGTTTTAACAATTTTACTTCTTTTATTTATGACTATTAATTTATTTGGTCATATTTATTCATTAATAACTCCAAAAATAGATATTAAAAGTGCTAATAGTTTTTATTTATATGATAATAAAGAAAATTTAATATTTTATGGTAATGGTGCTGATAAATGGGTTGATTTAGAAGATATGGGAGATTTAGCTATTAAGGCAACTTTATCTGTTGAAGATAAAATGTTTTATAAACATAATGGTTTTAATTTTGTTAGAATCGGAAAGGCTTTATATGAAAACATAAAAACAGGAGAGCTTATACAAGGAGCATCTACGATTACCCAACAATATGCAAAAAACTTATTCTTAAGTTTTGATAAAACTTGGCAGAGAAAATGGCAAGAAATGTGGCTAACATTTGAACTTGAAGCTCATTATTCAAAAGATGAAATACTTGAAGGATATTTAAATACAATCAATTATGGTAATGGTAATTATGGAATTGCTAATGCTAGTAAATATTATTTTAATAAATCAGTAAAAGAACTGTCTTTAGCAGAAATATCTATTTTAGTAGGCATTCCCAACTCTCCAAATAATTATTCACCAATAAACAATTATAAATTAGCTAAATCAAGACAACTAGTAGTATTAAATAGAATGTTAGAGAATGGTTTTATTACAAAAAAAGAATTAGATAGTGCTTATAAAGAAGAATTAGCTTTATATGGTAAAAGAGATAATTATAATTTAACAACTTTATCCTATTTTAGAGATGCTGTAATGAAAGAGTTAGAAGAAATTAATTATATTCCTAAAAGTTATCTCGAAACAGGTGGACTAAAAATATATACAACTTTAGATTTAGAAGCACAAACCGCTCTAGAAGAAGGAATAAAAGATAATATAGTTAATGAAAAAGTCCAAGTATCAAAAATAATGATGAATTCAAATAATGGAGAAATTTTAGGTTTAGTAGGTGGAACAAATTACGAAATTTCAACTTATAATAGAGCTACTGATTCATTAAGACAACCAGGTTCTACTGTAAAACCTTTTCTTTATTATAAAGCTATAGAAAATGGATTTACTGCTAGTAGTACCTTTACAAGTGAGCCAACAACATTTAACTTTCAAAATAATAAAGATTATTCTCCTATTAATTCCGGTAATATATATGGATATAAAAATATATCATTGGCTGCTGCAATTGCATATTCAGATAACATTTTTGCAGTAAAAACTCATCTTTTTCTTGGAGAAGATCAACTATTAAATGTTTTAAAAAATGTAGGAATTACATCAAAATTAGATGCTGTTCCTTCGCTTCCTTTAGGTAGTTATGAATTAAATATCATTGAACTTGCAACCGCTTATTCAACTCTTTCAAATGAAGGATATTTAGTAAAACCTCATTTAATTAAAACTGTTAAAGATATAAATGAAAATACTTTATATAGTTTTAAAGAAGAAAAAGAACCTATTTTAGATAATAGAATTACTTTTATTATAAGTGAACTATTAACTAGTTCATACGATACTAATTTAATCGATTATACTTATCCTACTTGTATAAATATGCTATCAAAAATAACAAATAAATATGCAATTAAAAGTGGTAGTACAGATACAGATGCTTGGATAATTGGATATAATAAAGATATTGTTCTTGTTTCATGGGCAGGTTATGATGACAATAGCAAAATAGAATCATCAATAGTAAGTAGCAATAAAAATGCTTGGACAACTACAATGGAATTATATTTAAAAGATAAAGAAAGTAATTGGTATAATATCCCTAAAGGTGTTGTTGGTGTTTTAGTAGATCCTATTACTGGTCTGCCTGCTGATGAAAATACAAAAAATAAAAAGATTCTGTATTATTTAAAAGATACAGAACCTAGTAATTACTAATCAATTATTTCTACAATATCATTTTGTTTTAATAAATTAGCATTTGCATCATCATTATCTAAATGCAATTCAAATACATAATTATCAGAAACTTTTAGATAAACATTATCTAAAATTCCACCCTTTTCATTATTAATTTTTATTTTACAAGGAGAATTAAATAAACCTAATTCTTCTTTTTCTTTATTTGTTATATGAATATGTCTTTGAGCAATTATACCAGCTTTTCTAGTTATAAAATTATCTCCATTTTTAATAATTATTTCAGTAGCACCATCTAAATTACCTGATTCTCTAATTGGGCAATCAAGTCCAAGTGTATAGCAATCAGTTTTTGATATTTCTACTTGAGTATAATCCCTTAACGGTCCAAGAATTCTAACATTTGATATTTCATGTTTAGGTCCAATTAATGTAACAGTTAAATTACTAGCAAATTCACCAGGTTGCGATAAGACATTTCTCTTACTTAATTCTATATCGCCAAATAATATTTTAAAATCTTCTTTAGTTAAATGAACATGTCTATTTGATATTCCTACTTTAACATTCATATTATCACTTCCAATATAATTATATATTAAAAATATTTATAATTAAACAAAAAACACCAAATTGGTGTTTTAATTGACTATATTATTCAGCAGTTTTATATGCTTCTAAAATAGCTTCTTCAAACATTGTACGAGTTTCAGGATTAATTGGATGTGCTATATCGCGATATCCACCAGTAGCTGTTTTTCTACTTGGCATTGCAATAAATAAACCATTATCTCCTTCAATAATACGGATATCATGTACAGCGAAGCAATCTTCTAATAGTACTGATGCAATTCCTTTCATACGAGATCCTTCTTTTTCAATTTTTCGCACATTTACTGATGTAATTTTCATCTATTATCCTCCTTTTGTAAAAGCAAACTGCTCTTCACCTATAAGTTTATATGAAAAAACACAAAAAATCAACAATTTTTGCATTTTTTAATTAAAACACTTTCCTATCATAATTATTACATTTTAATAATATATTTTTATTTCACCACTAATTCATAAGTAGTTTCATAAATATTAGGATTAGAACAATATTTCATAACT
>CAZAPU010000024.1:0-12028 GCA_964487215.1 uncultured Mycoplasma sp.
TGGATAAAAATAATAACAATGAAAAGTTAACTAAAGTCGGAATTAACTGGTATCCTGGGCATATGGCAAAAACTAAAAGAGAAATAAAAGAAAATTTAAAACTAGTTGATATTATATATGAGGTAATTGATGCAAGAATACCTTATAGTTCTAAAATACAAGATATAAATGAATTAATAAATGATAAAAAAAGAATTTTAATTATTACTAAGTATGATTTATGTGATAAAGAGGAAACTAATAAATTTATTAAGTACTATGAGGATCAAGGTTATTATGTTTTAAAGTATGATTTAATAAATGAAAAGAATATAAATGAATTATTTGATTTAAGTCATCTTATATTGAGAGATAAATTAGAAAAAAGGAAAGAAAAAAACATAAAAAGTACTATTATTAGAGCTATGGTAATAGGAATTCCTAATGTAGGTAAGTCAACATTAATTAATAAAATTGTTGGTAAAAATAGTGCTGTAGTAGGAAATAAACCTGGTGTTACGAAACAATTATCTTGGATTAGAGTAGGAAAAGACATTGAACTTTTAGATACTCCTGGAATATTATGGCCAAAATTAGAGCAAGAAACTATTGCTATTAATTTAGCAAGTATGACTGCTATTAAAGAAGAAATATTAAATAAAGATACAATTGCTTTTTATATTATTAAAATGCTATATACATATTATCAAACTATTTTAAAAGAGATGTATGATATTACAGATATTGAAGATTTTGAAGAAGTAATTGAAATAATTGGAAGAAAAAGAGGTTGTTTACAAAAAGGTGGTAGTATTGATTATGATCGTGTAATTGATATTATAATAAATGATATGAAAGCTGGAAGAGTAAAAAATATTACTTTTGATAGGTTAGATAATGTTAAATAAAGAAAAAATAATGGCTGAATTAAATAACTTAAATTTGCCAAGAAATAAATTTGTTGTTTTATCAGGTGCATCAATGGTAATTCAAGGATTAAAAAAGGAAACAAGTGATATAGATATCTCTATTTCAAAAGATTTAGAAAAAGAATTAGTTGATTTTCAATATCATTTAGGATTAAATAATCAAAAAATTTATGAAAAAACCAATTTTGAATTATTTAATACATATTATGATGAAACTGAATATATAGAAATAGATCGTATTAGGTTTGCTACTATTGAAAGTGTTTTTAAATTAAAAAAGCAATTAAATAGAAAAAAAGATCAAGATGATATAAAAAAATTAGATTTATTTCTTTGTTTAAAAGATAACAAAAGATATGAAAAAGAATTGCATAAAAAACATATTACTTTAATTGCGGGAGTTGATGAAGTAGGAAGAGGACCTTTAGTTGGACCAGTAGTAGCTGCTGCTGTAATTTTACCAATTGATTTTGAATTAAAGGGATTAACTGATTCAAAGAAATTGTCTGAGAAAAAAAGAAATGAATTTGACATATATATTAAAGAAAATTGTCTTTCCTATGGAATAGGAGTAATTGATAATGATACAATTGATGATATAAATATTTTAGAAGCAACTAAACTTGCTATGAAAAAAGCAGTTGATAATTTAAATATAAAACCAGAACATGTTTTAGTTGATGCCATGAAAATGGATTTTGGTGTTCCTAGTACTGCAATAATAAAAGGTGATATGAAGAGTATAAGTATTTCTGCAGCATCTGTTATTGCAAAGGTTTATCGAGATAATTTAATGTATGAATTAGATAAAAAATATCCTTATTATAATTATAAAAAAAATAAAGGATATCCTACTAAAGAGCATTTAGGAGCAATAAAAAAACATGGAATTACAAAAGAATATAGGAAATCTTACGGACCTGTAAAAGAATGTATATAGATGCAATATATAAAATTTATATACATATTTGACATAATTTAAAATATATTGTATAAATTAAAAGACAAGGATGTGGATTAAATGAAAAATTTAGTAATAGTGGAATCACCTAGTAAAAGCAAAACAATTGAAAAATATTTAGGACATGATTACAAAGTTGTTTCATCAAAAGGTCATATTAGAGATTTAAAGACGAGTGGTCAATATGGATTTGGAGTAGATATAGAAAATGGTTTTACTCCACAATATGAGGCAATAAAAGGAAAGAAAAAAGTAATAGATGAATTAAAAAAAGAAGCAAAAAATAGTGATATGGTTTATTTAGCTTCCGATCCAGATAGGGAAGGAGAAGCTATAGCATGGCATTTAAAAGATGCAATGGGTTTGAAAGATAAAGACTATGAAAGAGTAGTTTTTAATGAAATTACCAAGGATAAAGTAGTTAATTCATTTAAAACACCTAGAAAAATAGATGATGATCTAGTTAAATCACAAGAAACAAGAAGAATATTAGATAGAATAATAGGCTTTAGATTATCAAAGTTAATGCAATCAAAAACTGGTGGTAAATCTGCTGGTAGAGTACAAAGTGTTGCCTTAAAACTTATTGTAGATAGAGAAGAAGAAATCAATAATTTTATTCCAGAAGAGTATTATTCAATTACAGCTTTCTTTAGTGATTTTGAAGCAGATTTATTTCAATTTAACCATAAAGATTATGAAATAAAAACAAAAGTTGAATGTGATGAAATTTTAGAAAAATTATCTAAAAGCTTTAAAATTGAATCTGTAGATAAAAAGGAAAAAGCAAAGAAAGCAAAATATCCTTTTACGACATCAACTTTACAACAAGATGCTGCTAACAAATTAAATTTCACTGGTAAAAAAACTATGACAATTGCTCAAAAATTGTATGAAGGAATTAATATAGGAAGTGAAACAACTGGACTTATTTCTTATATGAGAACTGATTCAATTCGTTTAAGTGATGAATTTATAGCAAAAACATATCAATATATTAGTGATAATATTGGTAAAGATTATATTGGATATGCAAAAGTTAGTAAAAAAACAGAAAATGTTCAAGATGCTCATGAAGCCATTAGACCAACTGATATAAATAAAACACCAGAAAAGATGAAAGAATATCTTACGACTGATGAATATAAATTATATAGAATGATTTATTATCGTGCTTTGGCATCACTAATGAAAGATGCAAAACAATTGCAAACAACAATTATTTTAGATAATAATAATTATCAATTTAAAGCTACTGGTAGCATAGTAGTATTTGATGGATATTTAAAAGTATATAGTGAATATGAAGATACTGAAGATAAAATATTACCAGATTTAGAAAATTATAAGACTAATGTTGTTATATCAAAAAAGATTGAAAGTGAACAACATTTTACAAAACCAAAACCTAGATATACAGAAGCAAAACTTATAAAAGAATTAGAAGAATTAGGAATAGGTAGACCATCTACTTATGTTAAAATAATTGATACTTTAAAAGAAAGAGATTATATTAAAGTTGAAGAAAAAAAATTTGTACCAACTGAAATTGGTATTACAACTACTCATAAATTACAAGAAGGATTTTCTAATTTAATTAATGTTGAATATACAGCAAAGATGGAAGATGATCTTGATAAAATAGCAGAAGGTAAACAAATATGGAATCAATTATTAGATAGATTTTGGAAAGAATTTGAACCAATGGTAAAAACAGCATTTTCTAATATGGAAAAAGTTGCTGCAGAAGAAACTGGAGAAATATGTCCGGAATGTGGTAATCCAATGGTATTTAGAACTGGAAAATATGGTAAATTTGAGGCTTGTAGTAATTATCCGACTTGTAAATATATAAAAAAACAAGAAAAGGAAGTTAAAGAAATAATGAATTGTCCTTTATGTGACGGAAAAATAATAGAAAAGAAAACAAAAAGAGGTAAAATTTTTTATGGATGTAGTAATTATCCAAAATGCAGTTTTGCTTCATGGGATAAGCCAATAGAAGATAAATGTCCAAAATGTGGTGGCACATTAACAGAAAAGAAAGATAAAATAAAATGTTTATCTTGTGAATATGAAAAAGATGAATAAATTTATCTTTTTTTGTTTTATATTAACGATTTAAATAATTTTATTGCAGTTTTTTTTGTGTTTTGTTAGAATATTTATTAGAGGGTGGTTTTATGGGTAGTAAAAATGATTTAAAAATTGCAAAAATTTTAATAATGCAAAAAAAAGATGATGAACAAATATATACTGTTGCAGATATTGAATATTGTATGCAAATAGAAAATGGAGAATATGAACTTTTAACTGGTGATTTTGCTGGTTTTAAAATGCTAAACTATGATGATAGTTATGTTGAGGATAATTCTTTGTGTGTTGATATACAAGATTTAGAAAGTATAAAAAAGATTGTACCTACAGATGATCTTGATGAAATAAGAGATACAATGGATGAACTATTGTTAGGAAAGCAATATATATTAAATCAAGAAACGAAGCAATTAGAACCTTATAATTTTAATTTTTTTACTGAAGACTATGTTGCTCCAGAAGAAGATACTAAAGAAGAAGTTAGTAAAAATGAGAAACCTATAATAAAACATAAAAAACAAAAAACTATAAGCCAAATTGATAAAGATATAAGAAAAACTATTGTTGGTCAGGATGATGCAGTGAGAAAAATTGTTGCTGCTGTGTATGCAAATCAAAAAATTATTAACTCAAATTTATCAATTGAGCAAAAAGCACAATTAAAACGAAATATATTAATTGTAGGAAAGACTGGAACAGGTAAAACAGAAATAATAAAACAATTAGCAAAAAATCTAGACATTCCATATGTTATTGAAGATGCTACCAGATATACCAAAGCAGGTTATGTTGGTGAAAATGTAGAGACAATGTTAATTAATTTAATTCAAAGAGCAGATGGTAATATTGAGGCAGCACAAAAAGGTATTTTAGTAGTTGATGAAATTGATAAAAAAGGTTCTAATGGTAGAAAAGATGATGTTGGAACTAATGATGTACAATATTCATTATTAAAAATAATAGAAGGTGGACTTATCAATATTAAAGACAATAAACATGATAATTATATTTTATTTGATACATCTATGTTAACAGTAATATTTTCTGGTGCTTTTACTGAAATGCATGATATGAAAGAAAAAAACAAACCAACACATTTAGGATTTAATAATACAAAATCATTAAAAGAAGAAAGAAAAGAATTTGTTCCTGAAGATTTTATAAAATTTGGAATGGTTCCAGAATTAATGGGAAGAGTTTCTACAGTAGTATCAATGAATGATCTTGGTGTAGAAGATTATAAAACTATAATAAAAAAATCAAAACTAAGCCCTATTGTTTTAAAAAGAATATTTTTTAAAACTCAAAATGTTAGTTTAAGAATGGAAGATGCATTTGTTACAGCTGTAGCAGAAGAAACTATGAAATTAAAAATGGGTGCAAGAGGAATAAAAATAGTTTTAGATAAATTACTTGGTGATATAGATTTTGATGTTTTAGAAGGAAACTTAAGTCAAGTTAGATTAAATAAAGACAAAATTGTCAGAATTAAAAAAGAAGATAGCAAAAAATAATTGAAAAACATAGAAAAAATTGTTATAATACAAATATATGAAGCAATAATAAGAAAATAGTAATAAGACAATATTATTTTTAGAGAAAAAGTGGTTGGTGGAAACTTTTGAATAATATCTTATGAATTCACTCTTTAGCTTTAATCGTAACTCGCGTTAAGAGAATAGGTAAGTTATAGACTTATAAATTAAGGTGGTACCACGCTAACTAATACATGATATTTTAATGGCGTCCTTTGGTAGCATCTTTTTATTTAAATGGAGGAATTATGGATAATATTAAACAAGAACTTGAAAAAAAATTTGAAGAAGTTAATGATATTAAAACACTAAATGAATTGAAGACAGAATATTTAGGAAAAACTGGTGTTATTACTGAATTAACATTAAAAATTAAAGAAATACCAAATGAAGAAAAAAAAGAATATGGTAAAAATTTAAATGAATTAAGAAATTATTTTAATGAAAAATTTGAAGAATTAAAAAACTCATTTGAACAAAATATTTTAAATGAAAAATTACAAAATGAATCAGTAGATGTAACATTGCCAGCTACTAAAATAGTAAATGGAGCTCCTAACATATTAGAAAAAGTTATTGAAACCATTGAAGAGGTTTTTATGTCTATGGGGTATGATGTTGTAGATGGACCAGAAATTGAGCAAGATTTATATAATTTTGAATTATTGAATATACCTAAAGGACATCCAGCTAGAGATGCACAAGATACTTTCTATTTGGATGGAGAAGAAATTCTTTTAAGAAGTCAAACATCACCCGTACAAGCAAGAGTAATGTTAGCTAATAAAGGAGAAAAACCTATAAGAATGATTTGTCCTGGTAAAACATACAGAAGAGATGATGATGATGCAACTCATTCTCATCAATTTATGCAAATAGAGGGATTATTAATAGATAAAAATGTTAGTTTATCAGATTTGAAAGGTACTTTTGATGTAATTGCTAAAAAATTATTTGGAGATGATATTGAAACTAGATTTAGACCTAGTTATTATCAATTTACTGAGCCTTCTGTAGAAACAGATATTTCTTGCTTCAATTGTAAAGGTAAAGGTTGTAATATATGTAAGAATACAGGTTGGATTACAGTAAGTGGTGCAGGAATGGTTCATCCTAATGTTTTAAAAAATTGTGGCTATGATCCAAAAGAATGGACAGGATTTGCTTTTGGTTTCGGAGCCGAAAGATTAGCAATGTTAAAATATGGAATAAATGATATTAGAACTTTTTATCAAACTGATTTAAGAGAGTTGGAAAGCTTTGATAGAAAGGAGCTTGATTAATATGATAAGTTTAAATTGGGTAAAAGATTATGTTGATATTGAAAATGAAGATTTGAATGAACTTGCTGTAAAAATAACAAAAGCAGGAGTAAATGTAGAAAAAGTAATTTCCAATAATATTAATAATTTAATTATTGGAGAAGTTATTGAATGTAAGAATCATCCTGATTCAGATCATTTGCATGTTTGTAAAGTAAATATTGGAAAAGAAATATTACAAATAGTTTGTGGAGCACCTAATGTAAAAACTGGAATTAAAGTAATTGTAGCTCAAGTTGGTGCTGTTTTGCCTGGTAACTTTGAAATTAAAAAAAGTGTAATTAGAGGTGTTGAATCAAATGGAATGTTATCAGCTTTATTTGAATTAGGATTAGCACCATCAACAAAAGAAAATTACGATAAAGGAATAGAAATACTACCAGATGATGCTCCAATTGGAAAAAATCCACTAGAATTATTAGGATATGATGATACTATTTACGAATTAGATGTACATAAACATAGAAATAATGATTGCTATTATCATATTGGATTTGCTTATGAAATTGGAACTATCTTAGATAAAAAAGTAAAATTACCAATTGCTAATTATAATGAAATTGAAGATAGTATTAATGATCATTTTAATTTAACAGTAACAACAGAGAAATGTCCTTATTATTTGGCAAAACTAGTACAATCTGTAACAATTAAGGAATCACCAGATTTTATTAAAAAAAGATTGACTTCTGTTGGTATGCGACCAATAAATAATGTTGTCGATATATCTAATTATGTAATGTTAGAATATGGGCAACCAATGCATTTCTTTGATTATGATAAATTAGGAAATAACATCTTAGTTAGAAATGCAAAAGAAAATGAAGAAATTATAACATTAGATGATAAAAAAAGAGCATTATTGGAACAAGATTTAGTTATTACTAATGGAGATGAACCTGTAGCTATTGCAGGAATAATGGGTGGAGAAAATACAGATATAGATTTAAATACAAAAAATATTTTAATTGAAAGTGCTATTTTTGATCCAATTAGTATTCGAAATACTGCAGCAAGATTAGATCTAAAAAGTGAAGCTTCTATTAGATATGGAAAAGGATTAAATTATGAATACACAGCAATGGCAATTGATAGAGCTTGTTCATTATTAGAAGAGTATGCAGATGCAAAAATATTATCTGGCATAGTTATTCATGATAATTTAAAACAAATAGAGAAAGTTGTTACAATTGATGCTGAAGATATAAATAAACTTTTAGGTATTACAATTACAAATGAAAATATTTGTAAAGAATTAAAAAGATTAGATTTCAAATATACTCAATACAATAATAAATTTACAGTAACTATTCCTAATAGAAGATTAGATATTGATCCTAATGTAAATGATATAGCAGAAGAAATAGGAAGACTTTATGGTTATCATAATTTAGTGTCAACTCTTCCAAAATGTTCTACTAGAAAAGGAGTATATGTTGGAGATGTCTTAATAAGAAAAGAAACTTCAAAAAGATTAAGAACACTTGGATTAAATGAATGTAAAACTTATACTTTAACTAGCCCAACTATGGCTAAACAATTTAAATATGAAGGTAAAACCAATTTAATACTACCTAATCCAATGAGTGTAGATAAGTCAGTAATAAGAACAACAATATTACCTAGTTTATTATCAACTTATGAATATAATAAAGCAAGAAATGTAGAAAATGTTTTATTATATGAAATATCTAAAACTTATGATAATGAATATAATGAAGATACAAAAGTTGCTATATTAATAAAAGGCAATTATCTTGTTAATGAATGGCAAGGTACTACTGTAAAATGTGATTTCTTTGTTTTAAAAGGAATATTAGAGAATTTATTAAATTATTTAGGTTATAAGAACAAGTATAGTTATGAGCAAACTGCCATAGTAGATTTACATCCAGGAATTTCTGCAAAAATAATGTTAGGAAATGAGCAACTTGGAATTATTGGTAAAGTTCATCCATCAATAATAAAAGATGATGTATTTGTATTAGAAATGTTTTTAACAAAACTATACAACACAGCCACTAAAAAATTAAAATATAAAGCTGTTTCAAAATATCCTGAAATAAAAAAAGATGTTGCATTTATTTTAGATAATAATATTTCTTGTGAAGAAATAATAAAGGAAATAAAAAAACAAGGTACATCATTATTAACAACAGTTTCAGTATTTGATTTATATCATGGAGAAAATATAGATAGTAATAAAAAATCACTAGCATTTTCTTTAACTTTTAATTCAAATGAAAGAACTTTAACTGAAGAAGAAATAGATAAATTATTTAAAAATATAATAGAAACGATAACAAAAAAGTTTGGAGCTATCCTAAGAGACAAATAATGTCTCTTTTTCTTTGACAAATTAATAAAAAAGTATTTTATTTTTAGATTTTATATGATAAAATGTATTTATTATAGGAGGGATGTCAGATGGCATTTGATAAACTTAAAAAATTTGTAAATAGTGATTTTGGGGAGAATGAGCAAGCTTCTAATGAATATTATTCAAAAGATAGTTTTAAAGAAATAACTGGTGGAGGAAGTAAGATGATTCTTCTTGAACCAAGAGCTTTTTCAGAATCTCAACAAATTGCAGACTATTTAAAATCTAGACATGCTGTAGTTGTAAATCTAAAAAGAGTAACACCAGATCAAGCAAAAAGAATAATAGATTTTTTAAGTGGAGCATTATATGCAATTGGTGGAACACTTCAGAAATTGGGTAGTGGTATTTTCCTTTGTACTCCTAATAATGTTTCAGTAGAAGGAAAGATGTCTGATTCAACTGAAAAACAAAAACAACCAAAAAAAGAACTTGATGAATATGAATGGTAAAAAATAAAGTCATGAGGTGATAAGTATGGATAATTTTAATTCTAATACTAACGGCTATGATAAACAGCAAGTAAATGATTTTATTGATTTTGTAATAAAAAGAACAGAACATAATGTTATAACAATAAAAAATCAACAAGATGAAATAAAAAGATTACAACAAGAAGTAGAGAGATTAAAAACAGTAGAGTATAATATGAACTTTGTTAACTTTAACAATGAAAAACTTATTAATGAACTAAAAGATGTGGCAAGAAAAGAAGCAGATTTAATTGTTAGTGAAGCAAAGAATAATGCTAATAAAATTATAAATGAAGCACTTATAAAATCAGAAAAAGTAGAAATATTAAAACAAACTACTGAGGCTAATATAAAAGAGTGTAAAAGAAAGTTAAGAAACAATCTTTTACAACAATTAGATAAAGTTGAAGAAATTGAGTTTTTATAAACTTGATTTTTATATTTATTTGTGCTAGAATAACAAACATTAAAACAAATGATGAAGACGGAAATATAAATTTCTATTTAAGAGAGTTAGAGTAGGTGCAAGCTAACATAGAATATATATTTCAAATCACTTCTAATGTTCTTTTATGAAAATAAAAGACGGTTATGCGTTATAGTAATTAAGAAGATAAATAAGGTGGTACCACGATATAATCGTCCTTTGGTAACATCTTTTTTTATAGGTAATTTTAAGGAGGAATAAATATGTTTAAAGAATTAAAAAAAGGATCTTATGAAGAAATTGAATCAAGTTATTCAAAATATTGGGAAGAAAACGATATCTTAAATAAATCAATTAATCAAAGAAAAGAAAACTTTGTTTTTTATGATGGACCAGCTACTGCAAATGGTTTTCCTGGATTACACCATATGGTTGCAAAATTTCTTAAAGATAGTTTTTGTAAATATAAAACAATGCAAGGATATAGAGTAGTAAGAAAAATAGGTTGGGATACCCATGGTTTACCAGTAGAAGTTGAAGTAGAAAAAGAATTAGGTTTTTCTTCAAAAAAAGATATTGAAAAATATGGCATAGAAAAATTTAATCAGAAATGTCGTGAAATTGTTTGGAAGAATGAAAAATCTTTCAATGATTTAACAAGTAAAATGGGACAATTTATTGATATAAAACATCCATATGTAACATATGATAATAATTACATTGAAACAGAGTGGTATATCTTAAAGAAATTTTTTGATGAAGGATTATTCTATGAAGGAGTAAAAATACTTCCATATTGTCCAAGATGTGGAACAGGACTTGCATCACATGAAGTTGCTCAAGGATATAAAGAAGTTAGTGTTGATACAGTAATAGTACCAATGAAAAAGAAAGATGAAGATTGCTATTTTCTTGTATGGACAACAACACCATGGACTTTACTTGCTAATGTTGCACTTTGTGTTAATCCAAATGAAGTTTATATTAAAGTTGAATCACAAGGATATAAATTTATTTTAGCAAAAGCACTTGCTAATAAAGTTCTTGGTGATGAATATAAAATACTAGAAGAATACAAAGGAAAAGATTTAGAATATATTGAATATGAACAATTAATACCAGAATTAAAAGTAGCTAAAAAAGCTTTCTTTGTTACTTGTGATAATTATGTAACAATGGAAGATGGTACAGGAATAGTTCATATAGCACCTGCTTTTGGAGCTGATGATGCAGCGGTTGGTAAGAAATATAATTTACCATATTTAAATCCAGTTGGTGAAGATGGTTGTTATACAGATGGTCCATGGAAAGGTACACTTGTTTTTAATGCTGACCTTGAGGTTATTAAATATTTAAAAGCTAATGATAAACTATTTAAAAAACAAAAAATAGTTCATGATTATCCTCATTGTTGGAGATGTAATACACCGTTAATTTATTATTCAAAACCAAGCTTTTATCTTGAAGTTACTAAAATAAAAGATAAAATTATTGCAGCCAACAATAAAGTTAATTGGTATCCCGATTATGTTGGAGAAAAAAGATTTGGTAATTGGCTAGAAAATTTAAATGATTGGGCAATATCAAGAAATAGATATTGGGGAACACCTTTACCTATTTGGAGATGTGAATGTGGACATGATGAGATGATTGGTTCAAGAAAAGAATTAGCAGAAAAAGCACTTCAAGATATTGACGAAACAATTGAATTACATAGACCTTATGTTGATGATATAACTATTAAATGTCCTAAATGTAGTAAAGAAATGCATCGAGTAAATGATGTTATTGATTGTTGGTTTGATTCTGGTTCAATGCCATTTGCTCAATATCATTATCCATTTGAAAATATGGAAGTTTGGGAAGATCAATTTCCAGCTGATTTTATTTGCGAAGGAATTGATCAGACCAGAGGTTGGTTTTAT
>CAZAPU010000025.1:0-11660 GCA_964487215.1 uncultured Mycoplasma sp.
CTGCTATCCAAAAATTATCTTCTTCTGTTTTAGCAATTCTAGCAGCCGGTATTCCTAAGCTTCTCCACACTTCATATGATTCCTCATCTTGTGGAATAATATCATTTCCAGCAAAAACAGTAACTGCCAATTTTTCAACTGGAATATTTAATACTTTAGTTAAAAATTCAAAACTATATGAAATTGATTCTTTTTTAAAATAATCTCCCAAAGACCAATTACCTAGCATTTCAAAAAATGTATGATGATAAGTGTCACCAATAACATCTAAATCATTAGTTCTAATACATTTTTGATAATCACATAATCTTGTACCATAAGGATGAGGTTGTCCCATTAAATATGGTATTAATGGTTGCATACCTGCTGTATTAAATAATACTGATGAATCATTTTCAGGTACAAGTGGTGCACTTGGTATTTGTTTATGTCCTTTACTTTCAAAAAAATTAATATATAGATCTTTGATAATCCTTTTTCTTCACTTCCTCAATTTCTTTTAAAATATTACTTAATTGATTTTGATATTCTTCTATTGTACCATTATTATCAATATAGTAATCTGCAAAAACAATTGGTCCACCTTTTGCAAGATTTTCTATTTCAGCAATATCCCTTTTTCTAGCTTCTTCATTTGTTAAAGGTCTTACCTCACGAATTTTTAATCTATCATATCTAATGTTTTTATTACAAATTATAGCAACAACTATTAAATTATCTAATTCTTTATTTAATATTTGAAGTTCATCCCAAGAATACAATCCATCTAAAACAGTATTTTCCTTAAGGGAAAATTCTTTTATTCTAGGCAACAATATTTTAGCATATGCTCCCATACCTAATTCTTTTCTTAATCTTTCTCTCATCATTTTTTCATTTTCTGGATTAACTTCTAAACCCTCTTCTTCAAGTTTTTCCATTGTTACTCCACCAAAATAAACTTTTTTATATCCTAAATTTATTAACATATCAGCTGCTACTGATTTACCTGCTCCACACATTCCTACAATTGCTATAACATTATTTTTCATAATTAATTAACCTCCATTTATTAGTTAAAAAAACTTAAATTTATTAAGTTTTTTATTCTTTTATTGCTGCTTTCTTTTTTATTGTTTTAGTTACTTCATATTTTTCATCAAAGTAATTCAACAATATTTTTACTATTGACATAATAGGTGTAGCTAAAATCATACCTAGTATACCAAAGAAATAACCAAATATCAATAATCCTATCATTACTGTAACTGGATGTAATTTCATTGTTTTGCTCATTATTAATGGTTGTAAAACAATTGAATCTATTTGTTGAATAGCAAATGCTACAATAGCACATAATATACCAACCATTGGACTAACAGTAAATCCTACTAATACACATATTGCTCCACCAATCCATGGACCAACATAAGGAATAACATTAGTTACACCACAAATAATTGCAAATAAGAATGGTGTTGGTAATTTTATAATACTATAACCTATTGCAGATAAAATTATTACGATTAATGATATTAATAATGTTCCTTGAACAAAACTTTTTAATGTATTATTTAATTTTCCTAAAATATTTGATAATGACTTATGATATTTTTTAGGTACAAAATCAAATACATGTTTTACTCGATCAAAATCTATAAGTAAATAGAAACCTACGATTAATCCAATTAAGAAATTACCAATTCCTGATACTAAAGATGAAATAAAATTCATTGCTGTTGTTGGTAAACTAGTAGTTAAACTACTACCAAAACTTTCCATTGTTTTATAAATATTGTCTTCTATTCCAGTAAAACTCATTCCTGTTGAATTTAATTTATTAAATAAGCTATCAATCCAATTAGTAATTGATAATAATAAATTAGGAATAGTAGTTACAAATTCATTTATTTGTGAATAAATCATTGGAATAACTAATCTAAAGAATAAATATAGTAATAAAACAAAAACACAAAATACTACTATAGCACCAATAACTCTTTTAACATTCTTTTTTTGTAACCATGTTACAACCGGATCTAATAGCCATGCTATTAATAGACCTATAAAGAATGGAGAGGCAGCTTTTATTGCACCCCATAAATATCCTAAAATATTAAGTTCTTTTAATAATAAGATCGATACAAATATAATTGCTAGTATCAAACATGTATATAAAATCTTTAGCATTCTCTTTGATAAAACAATTACATCATTTAAATTTTCATAATCTAAATTTTCTTTAATTTTTTTCATTATTTCTCACCACCATAAGTATAGCATTTATTTTTTCAAAAAAAAACCCTAATTTATTTAAAATTAAAGTTTATTTGTCACAACAGCAACAAGAATTACTACTCATATTTTTCATTGAAAGATCGTCAACCATATCCATTAATTTGTTTTTGTCTTCCTTTGGTAACATACAATATGCAATAATTCCTATAGCCATCATTCCTCCAGCAACCAACATTGCCGTTTTTGTACCTTTATTCATGTATTTCACCTCATAATTATTATTTGAAATAAAACTTATTTAATACATGAAATAATAAAATTTTTTAAATTTGTTTTCCTATTATCTTCCCTATTAGTAAATATTGATTTGATTATTGCTGATTTTTCACCAATTAATATAAGTTTCTTTTTTGCTCTAGTTACTGCAGTATAAATTAATTTTTTATATAACATACCATTATATTTATTTAAAATCGGAATAATTATAGTATCAAATTCACTTCCTTGAGATTTATGTATACTTATTGCATAACCATGTTTTATATTAGAAAAATTTTGAGGAGTAAACTTAACAATATTATTATCAAAATCAATAAAAACTTCTTTCTTTGATTCATTAGTGATTTTTATAATCTTACCAATATCACCATTAAAAATATTATCATCAATCATATTTACTAATTCTAATACTTTATCATTTTCTCTAAAAAGAACTCCATTAATTATTATTTCTTTTTTAAGTTCATCTTTTTGATTAACTAAATTTTGAATATAATAATTTAATTCATCTATTCCATTTTCTCCTTTATAGATTGGTGCTAAAACCTGAATAGAATTATAATTAAAATCTTTATAATTAATAATATGTTCTTTTAATTTTTCTTTCAAATTATCATTATCTGCTTCTACAAATATTAAATCTTCAGAAGTATTAAAAATATCAAAATTTATATCATTATTATTTATATTATGTGCAAGTAATGAAATATTAGAATATTCATCTTGCCTATATAATTTATTAAGTTTAATGACATCAACACATTCACTATCGATTATATCTTTTAATATTTGACCTGGTCCAACACTTGGTAATTGATTATAATCTCCAATTAGTATTATTTTAGTATTTTTATTTAATCCAAGAAATAAATTATACATAAGATTTGTATCTATCATACTAGATTCATCTACGATTACAAATCTAACAGGACTTTTATTTGTTTCATTAATATTAAATGTATTATCTTCTTTATTCCATTTTAAAAATCTATGGATGGTTGCTGCTTTTAATAATGTTTGCTCGCTTATTCTTTTTGCTGCTCTACCTGTTGGTGCTAAAAGTGCTATTTCATTTTCTAATTCTTCATCACTTAAACCATATTTTTCTTGATATAATTTAGTAATTGCCTTAATAATAGTAGTTTTTCCAGTACCTGGTCCTCCAGTAATTACTAAAAACTTATTTTTAATTGCAGTTGTTATGGCAATTAATTGTTCATTATCATATTTAATATTAAAATAGTCTTCTACATTTTTTATTTCTTTATTACTTATTTTTTCTGTACAATCTATATTAGCTAAATGAAAGATATAATCCGCAATATATTTTTCTGCTTCATACATAGTATTTAAAAAATACTTTTCTTCTTCTTTAATAACTTGTTTTTGTAAAATTAAATTATCAATTGCAGTAAGTAATAATTGTTCATCAAAAAGGAATAATTCTTTTTTTGTTGAATTAATTATTTCATTTAATGAAAAATATGTATTTCCTGTTATGAATGATAATTCATTCATCATATATTTAATACCAAATTCTATTCTTCTAATATCAGTATCATCAATATTTAAGTTTTTTCTAACTTTCTCTATTTTCTTAAAATTAATATCATAAAAATCATCTATTAGAGTATAAACATTAGAATTAACTATTTCAATTGTTTCATCTCTATATTTATTATAAATAGCTAATGACTCTTTTGTATCAAATCCATATTTATTAAGTTCAATCATTATTTTATAACTATTTTTATATTTAACTAAATTTTCATAAATAGTATTACATTGTTTTTCTGTTACCTTAGGAACAGAAAGTAAAATAGAATTATCATTCATTATTTTATCTAAACAGTTGTTTCCTAATACTTCTACTATTTGTGTTGCTTTAGCTTCTCCTATACCAGGAAATAAATTGCTAGCTAAAAATTCTATAATATTATCTTTATCACTAGGTAAAGTTATTTCATAATAATCAACTAAAAATTGTTCACCATATCTTTCATGATTAGTAATTTTTCCATAAAATATATATAAATCAGTTTCATTTAAGTCATTAAAATAACCAGTAAAAGTAATAGTTTTATTTTTTAAACTTTCATACTCTTCTGTTGCATCTCTAACTTTTATTAAACCAACTACATAGCCTTTATCTGATTTAAAAATATATTTACGAAAATTACCTTTTATATACTCCATGCCTACCTCCAACTATATAAAGTAATTATAATACAAACATTTATTTGAGTAAAGAAAAAGAAGAATTATTTTCTTCCTTTTTTATGATCCTCCACCATTTGTGTAACTTGATCATCTCGTTTTTTATTTTGAATTTCTTCTATTTTTTCATCAACCATTTTTTTAAATAACAATAATTCCTCTTTTGTAGCTTCTTTAGCTTTTTTATTCATTAATTCATCTCTTGAAATTTTATTTCCCATAATAACCTCCACCAATATTATATCATATCTTCATTATGAACTAAAACATATTTTATT
Organism: uncultured Mycoplasma sp.; assembly: GCA_964487215.1. Classification (GTDB taxonomy): domain Bacteria; phylum Bacillota_I; class Bacilli_A; order RF39; family UBA660; genus CAG-611. The sequence continues at coordinate 4,992 of CAZAPU010000025.1, forward strand.
TAAAGCATATCAAAAAACACTCTCATTGTGAACTAAAATATTCATTTCACTTACATAATAATTATGATTTTCATCTACTGTAAAATTATATACTGTTTTTTGATCATCTAATTTCTCTTTTTCTACAGATTCTACTTCATATTCTTTATTATCAATAGATATTAATATATCACCTTTTTTTATATTATCTGCTTTCATCCATTCTTTATTTACATAGAATGTATGATATGGTGTTGTTTCAATAATTGTATTTCCTACAACTATCTTCATAATTTCATTTACATTATTTATAATTGTTGTTGTTACTTTCTTTAGTTCAACATTATTTGTATTAAAATTATATGACTGTACTAAATCTTCTGTTGTAATATCTTCTATATTTTTATAACCGTTTTCTGTTACAATTTTTGTTCCTGCCACAAAACAATAATACCCGTAGTAGCCGATCCAATGTGCATCTCGTCTTTGTCTTATAAGTTGTTGTTCTTTTTGTTCTTTAATCATTTGTTGTTCTGCACTTGGGTAATATCTATTTCCTGCTTTTAAAGCCTGTTTATAATTATAAAAATAATTTCCTTTGGTATCATATCTGGAATAATGATAAAAACCAGTAATAAAATCTACTTTATATTTAATATCGCTAGTTATATCTCCATCTAAAGCATAAAATTTATAAATAGTTTTACCAGTTAACAAATTAATATATTTTGTTTCTCTATTTTTTTTTCTTCTTAACAATACTGTCCAATAATTTTCGTTATCAACATTTTTATTGTTTGAATATGCATTTGGATATGCACTTATGTGTGCAATAAATAAATCATCTACATCATATTTTTCTAACATTCAAAAAACCTCCTAAAAATTATGTTAGCATAATTCTTTTTTTTTGCAAATTATTGTTTTGGAACTATAACTGTAAATATTTCATTGTATTTTAAATCTTTATTTATTTTTAAATATAAATAATTACCAGTATGACCATAAGAATAATTATCTTCATTTTTTTCTATTAATATATCTAATTCTTTACCAATAAATTTATTATAATATTCTTTTTCTAATTTATTCGATAATTGTATTAATTTTTTTACTCTATCTTTTTTTATATTTCCATCTATTTGATTTTTCATTTTTGCTGCTACTGTACCATCTCTTTTTGAATATGGAAACACATGAATTTTAGAAAAATTAATTTTTTTAATAAATTCCATTGATTCTTCAAAATCTTCCTCTGTTTCTTCTGGAAAACCTACTATTACATCAGTAGTTATCGATATATCCGGTCTTATGTCTCTTATTCTGTTAATAACATTTAAAAAGTACTCTTTATTATATTTTCTATTCATTAATTTTAATATTTTTGCACTTCCACATTGTAATGGAATATGTAAATGATTACAAAGAATTGGATTTTTTAATAACTCAAAAAACTTATCATCTAACTCAGTGATTTCTATTGATGATATTCTTAATCTTTTTAAATTTTTAATTTGCAATATTTTCTCTAATAAATCACTAAATTTTGTATTTAAATCTACTCCATAATTTCCAGTATGAATTCCTGTTAATACTATTTCTTTATAACCATTATTAACTAGCTTAGTTATTTCATTAATTACATCTTTTTCTTTTTTACTCCTACAATTACCTCTAACATAAGGAATAATACAATAAGTACAATAATTATTACAACCATCTTGTATTTTTACAAAAGCTCTTGTTCTATCTTCAAAATGTTGTATATTCATATCTTCAAACTGAACTTTTTGCATATCATACTTCTCAATAATTTGTTTTTTGTTTTTAAAATAATTTTCCACAAGTTCTACTACTTTTGATTTATTATAATTTCCTATAACTATATCTATACCTTCTAAATTATAAGTTTTATTGCTTTCAATAAAGCAACCACAAACTACTAAACAAGCATCTGGATATGTATTTTTTATATGATTAATCATTTTCTTACTTTTACTATCTGCATTATTAGTAACTGTACAAGTATTAATTACATAAATATCACATTTTTCAAAGAATGTTCCTATTTCATATCCTTTTTCTTTAAATAGACTTATTATATATTCACTTTCATAAGTATTTACTTTACACCCTAAATTACATACTCCTACTTTCATATTTATCCCTTTCAAAAAATAAATTAGACTAGTCTAATTTATTTTTAAGTTTCTTCAATTCTTTTAAAAATTCCTCTGTCTTTTTTATTTCAACTTCTAATTCTTTTATATTAATTGTTTCACCTAATTCATTATATTCTTTTTCATAAACGACTTCTCTTTTTACTCCAAATACTGGTGAAATAACATCTGATGGTTTAAATTTATCTTTTGAAGATTTTTCTTCATAAATATTACTATCTAAATCATTTAATTCTTCTATTTCATCTACTAAATTAGTTTCATCAATAACAGATATCTTTTCTTCTTGAGGTTCATCTTTAACAAATATTTCATCCATTGTAATAGGTTCATTTCCTTCATCAGGCATATTCTTTTCTGTATCAACAATACTATACATATTAGTATTCATTAATTCATCATAACTAATAATAGATTGTTCTTCTTGAACTTTTTCAAAGAAAGTTGGACTAATAATATCTGGTTTATCTTCATAAAAAAGTTTTTTTGCTGCTTCTTCTATTGCTTTCTTTGCTTCTTCTTTTGTTTGTTCTTCTGTAACATAAGTTAATTCTTCTTGTTGTTTATTAATTATTTCTATTTTTTCTTTCTCTATTGGTTTAATTTTTTCTTTTTCGATAACTGGCTGCAAAACTTCTTCTTTTACAGGAATTACTTCTTTTGTTTCTTCAAACATATCTACAGTTGTTTCATTTTTTTTATTCTTTTTAAATTTTGGTAATTTATAATTACTTAATTTATTGGAATACTTTTTATCAGAAACTTTTTCAATAATAATTATGACTAAAAGAGCAATAATTATTGCAATAATTATTCCAATTATTATATATATATTTTCTTCACCTATACTATTAATAAAATTTTGCATAATAACACCTCAAATAATTCGTAAATCTTATTCTAGCATAAAATTATTAAAAGAAAAAGATATAAAGCGAAAAAAATAATAATTATTACAATAAAAAAAGAGAATTAATCTCTTCCTTTAATGAATTTATCAAATAAATCTATTTTTTTATCAGACAAATCAGTTTCACTTAATTTTTCTATTAGATTTTTTTGTTCTCTTGATAGTCTCTTTGGCATAATTACTGTAATTACTACATACATATCTCCATATACATCGTAATTTACATCTTTTACACCTTTGCCTCTTAATCTATGTTTGTCATTTGTCTCTGAACCAGCTGGTACAGTTAAAGTAATAAGTCCATGAGGTGTTTTAATATCTTTTTTACAGCCATTTATTGCTTCCACAATAGTAATTGGTAAACTTAGATATAAATCATTACCACTTCTTTCATAAAAATCATGATCTTTTACTTTAAATTCAATATATAAATCTCCATTTGGTCCTGTAGTTTCACTAGGTTCACCATATCCTGCTAATCTTATGCGATTACCAGTATTAACACCTTCTGGTACTGTAACATCTAATTCTTTAGTAACTTTCTTTTTTCCAGTTCCTCTACAAGAAGAACAAGTCTTTTCAAATGTTTTTCCACTACCATTACATCTATCACAAACAGTCTTTGTTAAAAAACTACCAAATAATGTTCTTTGTTCAGCAGTAATAGTTCCACTACCATGACAAGTTGAACAAGTTTTTTCATTGAAACCACCTATTCCATCACATTTTTCACATTTATCAGTAGTAGTTATTTCAATTGATTTCTTGCATCCAAGGACTGCTTCCATAAATGATATATTCATAACTATTAAAGCATCATCACCTTTTCTAGCTCTTGATGATGATTTTCTTCCAAATGAAGAAAATCCTGAAAATCCTGAATCTCCTCCAAATAAATCATCAAAAATAGATGAAAAATCAAAACTAGAAAAATCAAAACCTTGTCCATTAAATCCTGAAGCACCATTTCCTTGTTCAAAAGCAGCATGACCAAATTGATCATATTGTTTTCTTCTATTAGCATCAGATAAAATAGCATAAGCTTCTTGTATCTCTTTAAATTTTTCTTCTGCTCCTGCTTCTTTATTTACATCAGGATGATATTTTTTTGCTAATCTTCGAAATGCTAATTTTATATCATCTTCACTAGCATTCTTATCAACTCCTAATGTTTCATAAAAATCTTTTTTTGCCATATACTACCTCCATCTATTATAAACAATCTTTAAACTCTTTAATTGTTTCATTAAATAGTTCTATTGCTTTGTCAATTGTATCATCATTTTCTATATCTATACCAACTTTTTTTAATAAATTAAGTGAATAATCTTTTTCACCAGAAGATAAAAATTCAAGATAATTACTTAAAGCAGATTCATCACCACTTAAAATATTATCTACAATCTTACATGCAATTGATATTCCTGTAGAATACTTATAAACATAGAAACTACTATAAAAATGTGATATTCTTGCCCATTCTAATCTTATTTCAGGATCTGATATTATATCTTCTCCATAATATTTTTTATTTAATTCAAAGTAAGTTGAACTTATTAATTCTTCTGTTAATATTTCACCCGATTGTTCCATATCATATAATTTTTTTTCAAATTCTGCAAACATAGTTTGTCTAAATAAAGTAGTTCTTAAACTTTCCATTAAATTATTTAAATAAAACATTTTTTCTTCTTTTGTCTTTGCCATAGAACTACAATATTTATTCAATAAAATCTCATTTACAGTTGATGCTATTTCTGCTAAAAATATTGTATATCCAGCATCTTCAATTTTATTATTAGCATTAGAATAATATGAATGCATTGAATGACCTAATTCATGTGCTATTGTTGAAACATCATTAAATGTTCCTTCAAAGTTTAATAATACATAAGGTAAAGTATCATAACTTCCCCATGAATAAGCACCTGTTCTTTTATTATCATTATGATATACATCAATACAATTACTATTAATAATTTTAGTTAAATCTTCTATATATTGTTTGCCAAGTGGTGAAAGTGCTTTTTTTACTAATTCAGTTGCTTCTTCATAAGTATATTTTGTTTCAATACTATCTATTAAAGGAACATATACATCATACATATGTAATTCATCTAAATTTAAAACATTTTTTCTTAATTTTATATAATCATGTAATGCACTTAAATTATTATTTACTATAGTAATTAATTTTTCATATAATTTTTCACTAATATTATCATCATATAATGACATAAATAATGGACTTTTATAACCTCTTGTATTCGAAATAAAGAAATTAGTTTTTATATTTCCATACAAAGTACTTGCCATTGTATTTTTATGATCAATATAAGATTTATAATAATTATAGAAACAATTTTTTCTAAGTGTTCTATCCTTACTTTTTATATATACATTATAAGTACTTTGATTTAAAGGCAATCTTTCTCCATTTGAATTTTCAACATCATCAAATGATAAATCAACAGTATCTAACATTTCATATGTGTTTTCTGAAACATTAAATACTTCTCCAAGTCTAGCTAACATTTCCTCTTTATCTAAATCTAATGTATATTTTTTTTGTCTAAAAATTTTTTCTAAAGTAAAAGCATATTCTTTTAATTTAGGTTCCTCATCAATATATTTTTGTACTACATTATAATCTTGTTTTAATATTTCTGGTTGCACAAAAGCAATTTTTTCAGATATTTCAGTAGTAAATTTGTCTACCTTTTCTACTAAAACTTGATTTTGTGAAATACTCATATCTTCATGTAATTTCATATTTGAATAAACCACTAACTTTTCAATTATTCTTGATATTTCAAAATATATATTTAAAACTTCATATAAATTATTACTTGAATCCATTATATGATTTTTATATGTTAATAACTTATTTGTTAATTCTTTTACTTTTTCTTTACTACCATCTATTTCATCAGTACTTCTATATATTTTTGATAAATCCCATTTATATTTATTATCTATAGCTTCTCTAGAATTGTTTTTAGACATATTATTCTCCTTTTTATTAATTTAATTATAAATTGAAGTCCTAAAAAGGACTTCAATCATAAATTATTTTTCTTCAAACTCTGCTTCTTTTACAGTATCATCTTTTGCTTCAGTATTATCAGTTGGTTGTCCCTCTTGAGGAGCAGCTTGTTGATATACTTTTGCTGCTAAAGCATATGTAGTTTCTTGTAGTTTTTCCATCTTAGTTTTAATATCTTCAATATCATTCTTTTCAATTGCAGATTTTAGTTCACTAATTTTTTCTTCTGCCTCAGTTTTTTCTTTTTCTTCAATTTTATCTCCAAGATCCTTTATTGCTTTTTCAGTTTGGAAAATCATTTGTTCAGCATTGTTCTTTATATCAATTTCTTCTTTTTTCTTTTCATCTGCTTCACGATTTGCTTCTGCTTCTTTTACCATTTTATCTATTTCTTCATCACTTAAACTTGTATTTGATGTAATAGTAATTTTTTGTTCTTTATTTGTTCCAAGATCTTTAGCTGTAACATTAACAATACCATTAGCATCAATATCAAAAGTAACTTCGATTTGTGGTACTCCTCTTGGAGCTGGTAAAATATCTGATAATTGGAA
>CAZAPU010000026.1:0-11127 GCA_964487215.1 uncultured Mycoplasma sp.
GATGTAATGTGTAATAAATATATAAAATTTGATATGTTTTATAAAGAAGCTAAAAAACTTGGAGCTGATTATATTGCAACAGGACACTATGCTAGAATTAGTAATGAGAATTTATTAAAAGCGATTGATGATAATAAAGATCAAACTTACTTTTTAGCTGGACTTTCTAATGAACAATTAAAAGATGTTTTATTTCCAATAGGAGAGTTAGAAAAACCAGAAGTTAGGAAAATTGCTGATGAATATAATTTAATTACTGCAAAGAAAAAAGATTCTACAGGAATCTGTTTTATTGGTGAAAGAAGATTTAAAGAATTTTTAGAAAATTATTTACCAAATAAACCTGGTGATATGATTGATATAAAAACTAATAATAAAGTAGGGGAACATATTGGCTTAATGTATTACACAATTGGTCAAAGAAGAGGGTTAGATATTGGTGGTAATACAGATAGATTATTTGTGGTAGGAAAAGATTTAAATAAAAATATTTTATATGTTTGTGAAGGAAAAGATAATGAGTATTTGTATTCAAATAGTTGTATTATAGATTCTCTTACAATCAATATAGATGAATTACCTAAAAATTGTACTGCTAAATTTAGATATAGAAGTAAAGAAATTCCTGTTACTTTAGAACAAATAAACGATAAAGAAATATTAGTTTCATATGAATCATGTAAAAGTGTTACACCGGGTCAATTAGCAGCTTTATATTTAGAAGATAGATGTTTCGGTAGTGGCATAATAAAAGAAGTAAGAAAAGATAATAAAAAATTATGGTATTTATTATAAAAAGTAGAAAACTAATTCTACTTTTTTCTTGTTCTTTTAAAATAATTTTTCATTTTATATTCTTCATCGTATGTAACTTCTTTACCAAAGAATTCAGGTGGGATAAAATTATTTGCTTGTTCTTCACTTTCAAATTCAATTTCTCCATAAATAAATGAAGAATCTAAATCTTTATCTACTAGTGAACATTCAAGTATTAGACCATTATCTAACTTAAATCTATAATAATCTTTTTCAATTTCACAACTATCAGTATCAATTGCAAATGTTTTCAATTTTATATATTTACATTTTGATATTTCATATTCATCTTCATCTCTTGATAAATTACCAGCACCTTTTTTAGTAAAATAATATTTATTATTACTTGTATAATCAGCAAAAATAGTAAATACTCTTCTAATTCTTATTTCTGGATCTAATGACAAATATGTTTGTTTTATATTTGTTCTTAATATACAATTATTTTCTTTTTCTAAAAAATCTGGTATTTCATCAAATAAAAATTTTCTTTCTATTTCCATAATAATCTCCTTAATTATATAATTATTTTATATAAATCCTTTTTATTGTTTCATTAATATTAGTAAATAAATAAATAGGACTTAATTCTAATATACTTGCAATATGTTTTGTATCATTTATGTTATCTAATAGAATGACAGAATCATTAATTTTTACTTTATCATCAACAACAACAGTAATCATATTCATATTAGTTGCACCTACAATAGGGTAGTAATTACCATTAATTTTTACTTCTCTATTATAGTTATTAAAAGGTAATCCATTAGAATAACCAATTCCAATAACTGCAATTGTAATATCATCTTCAGTTTTATAAGAAGCATTATATCCGATATAACTATCAGCTGGAACTTTCTTTATATCAATTACTTTACTATATAATGTCAAAGCTTGTTTTAATTCAATATTAAAATTATTATTTATATTAGATATTTTTTTTTGCTTTCTTATTATATTTCTTCTTATTTTTTTTAATTTATTTATTAAACCATTTTCGTTTATTGAATTGATTGAAACACCATATAATAATGAACCAATTCTAACAGTATTACAAAATTCTATTTTAGGGTGAACAACTAATGAAGTACTACAAGAAATGTGAATCATTTTAAATTTATTTAAATCAAGTTCTTTAGTTAAATCTTTAAAATTATTTAATTGCTTATCCCAATTTCTATCAATAATTCCTATGGTTGACATATGAGTGAATATACCTTCTAAAATAATATTACTTTTATTATTTAAGCATTCATTATAAATAGTATTTATTTCTTCTTTATCATTAATACCAAGTCTATTCATTCCAGAATTAATTATTAAATGAACTTTAATTTTTTTATTTAATTTTTTAAGTTCTTTATAAAAACTAAAATTACTAATTACAATTGTAAAATTATTATCTATACATATATTAATGTCATTTATGGCTACTGGAGTCATTATTAAGATAGGAATATCATATTTTAATACTTGTTTTAGTTTTATTGCTTCTGATAAATCTGAAACTGCTAAATAATTAATACCATTTTCAATCATAGTATTAGCAACTTCATAACCATGGCCATATGCATTTCCTTTTACAACAGCAATATAGTATTTATAATCTTTATATTTACTTAAAATGTTTTTAACATTAAATGCAATATTATTTAGATTAATTTCTACATAATTATTTTCCATATTTTTCTCCTTTAAAATTACATTTTAATTATACCTAAAATAATAATTAAAGTAAATATAAGAACTTGATTTCAATGTTATATTTATGATAAACTAGAATAGAAAATTATGGAGAAAATTATGGAAAAGAAACTTAAAAAAAACTCTTTTATTGAAGGTACAATTATTGCATCACTTGCAATTGTTATTACTAAGGTATTAGGAACATTATATGTTATACCGTTTTATTCAATTATTGGAGAGAATGGTGGAATTTTATATTCTTATGCATATAACATATATAATCTATTTTTAAATATTTCAACGGCAGGTTTACCACTTGCTATTAGTATGCTAGTTAGTGAATACATTTCTTTAAATATGCAAGAAGCAAAGGAAAGAACATATAAAATAGCTAAATATTTTATTTTTGCAATCTCAATAATTGCATTTTTTATATTAATTATATTTGCACCTAATATTGCTACATTTATGTTAAAGGGTATTGAAGGTGGAAATCCAATTAGTGATGTTGCTACTGTTATTAGAGCTATATCATTTTGCTTATTAATTACACCATTTTTGAGTGTAATTAGAGGTTATTTACAAGGTAATAAGTTTATTGCACCAACTTCTATTAGTCAAATTATTGAACAAGTTGTTAGGATAGCTGTTGTTTTAATAGGATCTTATGTTTCAATAAAACTATTAGATTCAAGTATTACTACTGGAGTTAGTGTTGCATTAACTGGTGCTTTCTTTGGTGGTTTAATTGCTTTTATATATTTAAAAGTAAAAATTAATAAAAATAAAAAATCATTTATTAAAAGTGAAAAAAGGGATGATGTATCTAATAAGAAAATTATTAATAATTTAATTAAATTTTCTATTCCTTTAATAATTATTTCTGTTGTAAATAATTTATACGAAATAACTGATATGAAATTAATTATAAAAGCTTTGTATATGATTGGTTATTCTGCTGATAAAGCAGAATTGATTGCAAGTATTACTTGTACTTGGGGTCCAAAAATATGTATGATTATAGGTGCAATTGCATTGGGATTAGTAACTAGTTTAATGCCTCATATGGTAAACAGTTATACAGTAAAAGATATGGATGGAGTTAATAATAAATTTAATCAAGCATTAGCAACAATTATTACTATTTGTTTACCAATGGGAATAGGATTGTTTTTTATAGCAGAACCGACATATTTTATCTTTTATAATTATAGTGAATATGGTCCTTTAATATTAAAATTTTTAGCTTTTCTTACAGTATTATCAAATGTTGTATTAATTGTAAATATGTCGTTACAAAGCTTAAAAAAATTTAAAATTATATATCTTAATACTGCGGTAGGATTAATAGTAAATTTAATATTAGATGTACCATTAGTATTATTATTTAATAAAATAGGTATTTATCCTTTTTATGGTACAGTAGCAGCAACAATTATTGGATATATCTGTTCATTAATTATTTGTTTTGTATGTATAAATAAAGAATTTAAGTTTAAATATAATAAGTTGTTTGAAGTATTAAAAATGCTTATTTTACCTTTATTAGCAATGATTGCTGTTTTAATACTTCTAAGTAATTTCTGTCCAATTAGTATTAATAATAGATTTACTGCAATTATTGGAATAATTATATATATAATACCAGCTGTATTAGTATTTGGAATTGTTGCTTTAAAAAATGGATTATTATTTGCAACTTTTGGTAAAACTTTTGTGGATAATATTTTAGTTAAATTGCATCTAAAAAGAAAGGAAAATGACAATGAAAATTAGATTTTATTTAGCACTAATTTTAGCAAAAATTTATATAATTTATACTAAAATTATTAATGATGAAAGAAATGACAAAGCAGGTTTACTAGCTTTTAAAGTTTGTCCTAATTTTAATTCTTATATAGCAAAGCCAAAAATGGTTGTAATGATTACAGGTACAAATGGAAAAACTACTACTACTAATTTAATTAATAGTATATTTAAATTAGAAGGTAAAAAGACAGTATGCAATGATTGGGGAGCAAATACTATTGCAGGCCATGCAAAATGTCTTATTGATGGGGTTAATATTTTTAATAAATCTATTGTAGATGTTGCTGTTTTAGAAGCAGATGAGATGACCACACCAAAAAGTGTTCCACCAATTAAACCAAATTATTTAGTTATTTCTAATATATCAAGGGATTCAATAAGAAGAAATGCAAGTTATTATTTTATTATGAATAAAGTAAAACAAGCAATAAAAAAATCACCATCTACTAAACTTATTTTAAATGCTGATGATCCAATTAGTAGTTTTGCTACTGATGATGAAAAAAGATGTATTTATTATTCAATAAATAAAGATAGTGATGAAATAACTGAATATAATGCTAATGACTTCACAATTTGTCCAAAATGTTATTCAAAGCCTAAATATGTTTATCAGCATTATAGACATATTGGAAAAGTAAAATGTCCAAATTGTGATTTTAAATCTAAAGAAGGAAATTATATAGTAACAAATTTAGATTATAAAAAAGGTCTAATGATTATTGAAAATAACAAAAATAAAGAAAAATATGATTTTAATATTGATAGTATTTTTAATGCATTTAATTATTTATCAGTTATAACTCTTTTTAGAGAATTAGGAGTTAGCTATGATAATTTAAAAGGATATATTAAACAAATTTCTATTCCAAAAAGCAGAAAAGCAGAGACAGTTGTTAATGGTATTGAAATAATTAATCAAAGTGCTAAAGGTCAAAATGTAAGTGCTTCTTCTACTGTATTTAAATACTTATCTACTGAAAAAGAAGAAATGGAAATAATTCTTATTATTGATGAGGTATATTGGCATGAAAACTCATTTGAAACTATTACTTGGTTATATGAAACAGATTTTGAATTTTTAAATGTACCAAATCTTAAAAGAATAGTAGTTTCAAGTAAACGATATAAGGATTATAAATTAAGACTACTTTTAGCAGGCATTCCTGAAGAAAAAATAGTGTGCATAGATGATGAATTAGCAACGACTGATTACTTACAATTAAAAGGAACAAAGAAAGTATATATTTTATATGAGATAGATACAGTTACAAAATCTCATCAAATTAAAGATAAGATAGTTGATAAAATTAAGAAAGAAGGTATTCATTATGAAGATTGAGGTCTTATATCCTGAACTAACTAATATATATGGAGATCTTGGTAATATTAGATACTTAGAAAAAGTGGTAAAAGATATTGAAATAATTTATACCGGTATTAATGAAGAACCAAAATTTAACAAAGAAAAAATAGATATGATATATCTTGGATCAATGCCTGAAGTTCATCAAGAAATAATAGTAGAAAAACTTTTGAAATATAAGAAGAATATTAAAGAATTAATGGAAAATAACACTATATTTTTATTTACTGGAAGTGCTATGGAAATAGTAGGAAACTATATAGAAGAAAAAGACAAAAAGATTAACACTTTAGGATTATTTGATATATATTTTAAAAGAGACTATGAAAATAGACATAATTCTTTTTATGTAGGTGTATTTGATAATTTAAAAATAGTAGGTAATAAGAGTCAATTTACTTTTGCATACGGAAATAATAATTATCCATTTTTAAACACAACAGTAGGGGTAGGAATGAATATGAGTGAGAGTAAAGAAGGTATACATTATAATAATTTTTTTGCTACTAGTTTACTTGGACCAATTTTAGTATTAAATCCATTCTTTACAAAATATTTGTTAGGATTAAAAGGAATAAAATCAAAATTAAGATTTGAATCAGATGCAATTGATGCTTATCAGTTACAAGTTGAATTATTAGAAAAACCAGATGCACAAATTATTTTAGGAGACCATTATTAAAAGAATTTATAATCAATAAATTTTTTTCGTTATATAATATAAACCAATTTTAGGAGTTATTTATGACACAAGAAGAAGAAATAATAAAAGTAGCAAAAAAACTATATGCAGTAAAAAATATTTATCCAAACTCTAAAAGTATTGATGATTCAATAAATCAACTTTTAAAGTTATGTGTTAATTATGTTCCAAAGATTGCAGATGAAGTTTTTCATATATTTAATTATGTTAGAGTAAAAAAGAAAGACACAGATCAATCTTATTCTATTACTATGGATGAAAAAATCCAAAAAATAGCATCCCTTGTCAATTATTATCGAGAAAGTTATTATTTACAAAACAATGCTTATCAAAAATGTAATTTAACCATTGATGTACTTGATTTATTAACTTGTTGTGATTATGATTATAAAAAAAAGAAAAATTTTGATGATAATTATACAAGAGATGAACAAATCAGTTTATATAGAGAGTATTTAGAATCATTTAGTGATAAATCAAAATTAATTAATTTTCAAAAGTTCTTAAATTCAAATAAAAATTATTCTTTAAAAAAATGTTCACCTTCTTACGATCCACCTTTAGGAACAACAATTCCTATTACTAGAAAAAGATTATATATGTGGGTCGAAAACAAAAAATGTTCTAATCCATTAGAATTAATTACTCTTGTTCATGAATTTGAACATGTATTAGATTTTTATAAAAGGGGAAGTTTCGACTCAGAATTTGATGAATTACCTGCAATATTAAATGAATTATATTTTTGTGACTTTCTTTGTGAAAAAAGACATAATGATCTATATTCATTAAAATTAAAATATAACGAATTAGTTTTTATTCTTAATAATTATATATATTCTTAATAATTATATATATCGAGGAGTAAAAAGTTATTTTATATATAAATCGTTATTTGGAAAAAATTTTTTTGTGAGAGATAAAATTAAAAATAAATTAAAAACATATTCTTACAATCAATTAAGTAATTATATTGAAGATGGTTTTGATATATATGAATATACAATAAACAGTATTATAGCTTTAAATATATATTTTAATGCTGATAAAGATTATTCAATAGATTTATTAAATGATTACCTAGAGAGTGATACATTTAATGATAATTATATTCCAAATATATCTATGGTTGTAAAAGAATGTTGTAAAGTATTGAATGAATTAAAAATAGAAATAGATCAAAAAAGTATTTCTAGGAAAAAATAAAGGAATAAATTAATTATTCTTTTTCTTTACATAAATTTACACTTGACATTGTTGACATAAATGATAAAATTAAATTATATGGAGGTATGAAAATATGAATGATGTAAATAGAATAATAAATGAAAGTGGTTTGTCTAAAGTAAATATATCTAAATTTTTAGGAGTATCTAGACAAATGCTATATAATTATTTAGCAGTAAAATCAATGGATGATTTACCAAAAGATAAAAAAAATAAATTATTAAAACTATTTGGAGTAGAGAAAGAAGAACAGTTAGCAAAAATTACTGTTAATTCTAAGTATTTAGATGAATTAGAATTAAGATTAAATGATGGTATTACTGATAGTATTAATAATGATTCATTTATTGATTTTAAGGGATTAAATAAGAAGGAACAACAAGTATTATTAGATACATATAATCTATTAAAAGAAATTCTTTTAAGTAATAATAAAGATGATACAGGATATGAAACGATTAGATATTTATATTACTTTATTCAAACAATGGAACAAGTGGAAGAGTTAAAATATATCTTAGCATATATGGCTAAATCTAATTGTATTATTCCACCACTTGAGTTTATTTATGATGAAGATAAACAATATACATTTGAAGGTATTCTATATTCTGCTATGATGTTATATAACACTTCTATTACAACGAGTGGGGGAGCATCAAAAAGTAAAGTATTAGAATCACATAAAAAATTTGAACAAGATATTGAAAGTAAAAAAGAAGAAAAACTTAGCCGTACACAAGAATTAAATTCATTTAAAGCTTTAGCACTTAATGAACTTGGTTATACATCAATTAATGAAAGTAATGCTAAGGAAGTATTTGAAAAAATTGCAGAAATTATGTCTAGGAAATTTTAGTTCATGAAAAAAATTAGATATGTTTTAAGAAGAATTTTTGAGATGAATTTTAAACAAATGTTTCAAAAAATAGATGAGGTTCATAAAAAAAGCAAAAAATCTAAAATATCTATTTTTTTTGATATGATCTATTGTGGATTCAAATATCAAGCTGGATATATGGATTATTGGTTATTTGAAATGTATTTTTTAAATAAAGAGCAAAGAAAAACAATTCTTACTAGGGGAAAAAATAATAATATTATAAAAAGATTGAATGATCCTAACTATATACATATTTTTGAAAACAAAGGTGAATTTAATAATAGATTTAAGAAGTTTATTAAGAGAGATTGGATTATTTTAAATAATGAAGATAAAAATAATTTTAATGAATTTGATAAATTATTAAAAAATAAAGAATATATTATTTGTAAACCACTTTCTGGTTCTTGTGGTAAAGGAATTGAAAAAATAAAAATAAGTAATTATAAAAATCATAAAGATTTATATGATTATTTAATAAAAAAACAATTATTCTTGATAGAAGAAGTAATTGAACAAAATAAAGTGTTAAATGAGTTAAATCCTTCTTGTATTAATACAATTCGTGTAGTTACTATTTATAATAATGGTGTTGCAAATGTTGCATATGCTTGTTTGAGAATTGGTATAGATAAGTTTGTAGATAATTTTAATAGTGGTGGTATGGTTGTCCCTATTGATGAATTAATAGGGGAGATAAAATACCCTGCTATTGATAAATCAAATCATATTTTTTATAAACATCCAACAACTAATAAAGATATTGTAGGATTCAAAATTCCTTATTGGAATGAAGTAATTGCTTTTTGTAAAGATTTAGCTTTAGAAGTAAAAGAAGTTGGAATAGTAGGGTGGGACATTGCAATGACCCCTACTGGACCTACTATTATTGAAGGCAATGATTATCCTGGACATGATGTATATCAATTACCACCTCATAGAACTGATGGTATTGGAGTATTAAAAAAATTTGAACAATATTTATAATATTAGTTTATGTAAAAAATTAAATGACAAATTAAATAGGGGAATACCCTATTTTTAATTTTAAGTAAATTTATTGTTTTCTAATTTAAATCGAGATATTAAAAGATGGGTAATCATCTTACTCAAATTAAATTATGAAATAAGTATATAAAATAATTTTATACAAAACAAATATATGGTATAATGTAATAAGAATAAATCATAACATAATATCATTTTAATGAAATATATTTGTTTATTATTATCTTATTTTAATAATATATATATATAACTTCTTATAATTGATATTATGTCAACTTCTTATAAATTAATTGTTTTTGGAGGTCCCCTTTTATGAAAAAAAAGAAATTAAAAAAGAAAGCTAAAATAATTATTATTGCTATCATTATTGTGTTACTTGCTGGTCTATCAGGTACTTATATTTATATTTATAATAAAAACAAAGATGAAGAACTAATTAAAATTAAAAATGAGGAAGAGAGAAAAAAAACTATTGAATCCAACTACTCTACTCATGTAATTACTAATAAAAAGAGTATTTTATATGAATTGAAAGATAAAAAATTTATTAAAACAGATAATTTTGTAACTAAAGATATACAACTAGAATTAGAAGAAATTGATGTAAAAACTTATAAGGAAAATTATATTAAAATCAAAAATATAGATTATTATATAAGTTATAAAGATATAGTAAAAGATACTGATTTTAAAGAAACTATTAAGGATCATAGATATAAAAATTACATACCATTTAATGAAAATGTAGTATTAAAAGATAAATATAAGTTATTTGTTGCAAATGATATATATTATGAATTAGATGATGAATTATCATTACCAATTTTAATTAAAGATACTGATAAATATTATATTGAATATGATAATAAATTAGTATATATAAATAAAGAAGATGCTAATTATTCTATAATTGAAAATCATAATAGTGATACTCCTATTACTACACATTTTGCAATTATAAATTATCATTATATTGTGGCACCTGATGATACTTCTTGTTCCTCTACCCTATGTCATCCTTTTGAGCAATTTGATTCACATTTAAAGTTTTTACATGATGAAGGATATTTCTCAATAAATATGCAAGAATTAGAATGGTTTATGGATAAAAAAATACAATTATCTAAGAAAACAGTAGCTATTACTGTAGATGATGGTTGGTATGCTTCAAATGTACCACAATTCTTAGATAAATATAATATGACTGCTACCCTATTCTTGATTACTAGTTTAACTAGTAAAGAAACTGCAGAAACTGATAATTTTGAAGTTCATTCTCATGGACACGATATACATAATGTTGGTGAATGTGATGTTGCAGGTACTAGAGGTGGTGGCATCCTTTGCCGAGAAAAATCAGCTCTATTAGAAGATTTAAGAAAGAGCAGAGAAATATTAAATAATACGACTGCATTTTGTTATCCATTCTATGAATTCAATGATTATGCTATTAGTACATTAAAAGAAGCAGGATTTACAATTGCTTTAGCAGGTGGTGGTAGAGATGTTAGACAAGATGATGATAAATTTAAAATACCTAGATATGGAATAACTTCTAATACTGATGTTGAAGGTATAAGAAGAATTGTTACAGTAAATTAAAAAAAGATAGATTTCTATCTTTTT
>CAZAPU010000027.1:0-11093 GCA_964487215.1 uncultured Mycoplasma sp.
ATTGAAATATAAAAGGGGTTGTGGTAAACTATCATAGGCATCAAATCGGTGCACATCGCACACTATGGATCCAATGTTCCGTGCCCATTTGGGTTAACATTGAACTGAAGTAGTGGAGGAACAACGGAAGAGAGGTAAATTAAACAATGTCAGTTGTCTCGATGAGAAAATTATTAGAGAGTGGCGTTCATTTTGGTCATCAGACCAGACGCTGGAATCCTAAGATGAAACCCTACATTTATACCGCCAAGAATGATATTTATATCATTAACCTAGCTTTGACTTTAGAAAAGCTTGATGTTGCTTATAGCGCTATGAAAGATATCGCTGATCGTGGTGGAAAAGTACTATTTGTTGGTACTAAGAAACAAGCTCAGGCTACCGTAATGGAAGAAGCTTTACGTTCAGGTTCATTCTATGTCAATCAACGTTGGTTGGGTGGTATTTTAACTAATTTCAAGACAATTAGAAGTAGAATAAAAAGATTAGATGAATTAGAAACAATGGAAAAAGATGGTACATTTGATTTGCTACCAAAAAAGGAAGTTGCTTATCTAAAGAAAGAATCTGAAAAATTAAATAAAAATCTTGGTGGAATTAGAGAAATGAAAAAATTGCCTAGTGCAATTATTATTGTTGATCCAAGACAAGAAGAAACAGCAATCAAAGAAGCAAGAAAATTAAAAATACCAGTATTTGGTATTGTTGATACAAATTGTGATCCTGATATGGTTGATTTTGTTATTCCAGCAAATGATGATGCAGTTAGAAGTGTTAAATTAGTTATTGGAGTTTTAGCTAATGCAATTGCAGAAGTTACAGGAAAAGAAATAATTAATTACATTGCACCTGAAGATGCAAAGAAAAATAATAAAGAAAAAGAAAATATTATGGAATCAGTAATTGCTGATGTAAAAGAAGTTAAAGAAGAAATAACTGTAAAAGCAGTTAAAGCAAAAAAAGAAATTAATGAAGTTATTGAAGAAACAAAAGCAGTAGTTGAAGAAAAAACTGAAGAATTAGAAAAGAAAGCTAAAACTGTAGCAAAGAAAGTTGAAAAAGCTACAAAAGTTGTAAAAAAAGCAGCTAAAGAAATTAAAGCAATTAATTTAGAAGATAAAACTTTAACTGAATTAAAAGCTATGGCAAAAGAAAAAGAAATTAAAGGCTATAGTACAATGAAAAAAGCTGAATTAATTGAAGCTTTAAAGTAATAAGGAGGGCTTATGTTTACTGCAAATGATGTAAAGGAATTAAGAGAAAAAACAGGAGCAGGAATGCTTGATTGTAAAAAAGCTTTAGATGCTACTAATGGAAATATGGAAGAAGCTATTACTTGGCTTAGAGAAAAAGGTATTTCAAAAGCAGCAAAAAAAAGTGAGAGAATAGCAGCAGAAGGATTATGCGATGTATGTTCTGAAAATAATATTGATGTTATTTTAGAAGTAAACTCTGAAACAGACTTTGTTGCAAAGAATGAAGAATTTACTAATTTAATTACAACAATAAGAAAAGCATTATTAAATAATGATGTTAAAACTATGGAAGAAGCACTACAAATAAATGTTAATGGAGAAACACTTAATGATATTATTATTAATTTAACTGCAAAAATTGGTGAAAAACTAAGCTTTAGAAGATTTGAAATAATTAAAAAGAGTGATTCTGAGGTATTTGGTAATTATATTCATATGGGTGGAAAAATTGCTTGTTTAGTAGTTTTAGAAGGAACAAACGAAGAAATAGCTAGAGATGTAGCAATGCATGTTGCAGCTATGAATCCAAAATACATTTATGAGACAGAGGCTACTGAAGAAGAATTAGAAACTGAAAGAAAAATAGCAAAAGAACAAGCTATTAATGAAGCAAAACCTGCTGATATAGCAGAAAAGATGGTTGAAGGAAAAGTTAAAAAATATTTGAAAGAAATTTCACTTGTTGATCAACCATTTGTAAAAGATCCTTCAATTACAGTAGGACAACTTGTTTCAAATAATAATATGAAGATTAAGACTATGATTAGATACGAAGTAGGCGAAGGAATGGAAAAAAGAAATGAAAACTTTGCTGAAGAAGTAAGAAATCAAATAAATGGATAAAACAATTATTAATAATTGTTTTTTTCTTTTGTTTATAATATAATTAAAATAGATATAGGAGAGATGATAATGAATACTGATTATGCTAGTATTACTAGAGAAAAAATGAATAAGGCAATTAACAATTTAGAAGAAAGATTTGTAACAATAAGGGCAGGTAGAGCAAACCCAAATATGTTAGATGATGTTATGGTTTCTTATTATGGGGCACCAACTCAAATAAAAGCTTTAGCAACATTATTTGTACCTGAAGCTAGAACAATAAATATTAAACCTTTTGATAAAACAATTCTTCCTGCAATTGAAAAAGCTATTTTTGAAGCTAATTTAGGAGTAACTCCAAATAATAATGGAGAAATGATTTTTATTAATATTCCACCTCTTACAGAAGAAAGAAGAAAAGAATTAGTAAAACAAGCAAAAGAATATGCTGAAGATGGAAAAATTGCTATTAGAAATATTAGAAAAGATATAATAGATGATATTAAAAAAGAAGAATTAAGTGAAGATATAGAAAAATCTACAATAGAAAAAGTACAAACTATAGTAGATGAATATAATAAAAGAATTGAAGAACTTTTAAAAGAAAAAGAAAAAGATTTAATGGAAATTTAATTATTTCATAGAAGTAAGGAGGTGAAATAATGGAAAAGACTGAATCATATTTTGATGGAGGCTTACTTCAATTAATTGGATGGAGAATTCTTGGTGGATTAATAACTGCAGTTACAGCAGGTATTTGTTATCCTTGGGCTGTATGTATGGTATATAGATGGGAAATTGAACATACAGTAATTAATGGAAAAAGATTGCAATTTGATGGAACTGCAGTACAATTATTTGGTAACTGGATTAAATGGTTATTATTAACTATAATAACAGCAGGTATATATGGATTATGGGTATCAATAAAAGTAAAAAAATGGAAAGTAAAACATACTCATTTTGTTGGAGAATAAAGGTAATTAAAATATGATAATTGTTATCATATTTTTTTTGTGATAAAATGAAAATAGGTGAAGAATATGAAAACCATAAAAAGTTTTAACTATACTAATAAGATTGTTGTTTTAAGATTAGATTTGAATGTTAGTATTAAAAATAATAAGATAATAGATGATACAAGAATTTTATCTAGTATTCCTACAATTGAATATCTTTTAGATAAAAAGGCTAAGGTAGTTATTTTATCTCATTTTGGAAAAGTAAAAAAAGAATCCGATAGAGAAAAATACAGCTTAAAAATTGTTTTTAACAGATTACAAGAATTATTAAATAATAAAATAGAATTCGTACCATTTACTAATAATCCAATTATTAAAGAAAAAATAGATTGTATGAATTATGGAACTTGTATTCTTTTAGAAAATACAAGATTTGAAGATCTAGATGGTAAAAAGGAAAGCGATTGTGATTTACAACTAGCAAAATATTGGGCATCTCTTGGAGATATATTTATTAATGATGCTTTTGGTACAATACATAGGAAGCATGCTTCTAATTATGGAATATCAAAATATTTACCAAGTGGTATAGGTTTTCTTATAGAAAAAGAAATAATAGAATTAAATAAACTAGATAAACCAAAAAGACCTTTTGTAGTTATAATGGGAGGTTCAAAAGTATCAGATAAAATAAATATAATAAATGAATTAATAAAAAAAGTAGATTACTTATTCATAGGTGGTGCGATGGCTTTTACTTTTTTAAAAGCTAGTAATATAAATGTAGGAAAATCACTTGTAGAAGATAATATGATTAATACATGTAAAAAAATATTAAAAAAATATCAAGATAAAATCATTTTACCAGTAGATTTTTATGGTAGTTGTGAGTTTACTAATTCAAAAGAAAAACAATTATACTTTATAACTGATATCCCTGATAATTTTATAGGAATGGATATAGGGAAACAAACTATAGATACAGTTATAAATCAATTTGAAGGAGTAAAAACATTATTTTGGAATGGACCGCTTGGAGTATATGAGTTTGATAAATATCAAGAAGGTACAAAAGAAGTACTAGAATATGTATCAAAAAATATAGATACAGTTATTTTAGGTGGTGGTGATATAGTAAGTTGTGCTAATGAATTAGGATTTAAAGATAAAGTCATAACCTCTACTGGAGGAGGAGCAACTTTAGAATATTTAGTAAATAAGAAATTACCAGGATTAAAGAATATAAAATAAGGGAGGATCTATGAATAAAATAGTAGTTTTAAATCAAAAAAATGCTATGGAATATGAAGACATAGCAGATTATATAAAAAATATTAAAGATAATATAAGAACAGATTTAGATGTTATATTATGTTCAAGTGATATATTTATTCCATATTACAAAGGAAGATATGCCTTTAAGCTTGGTTCTCAGAATATTTGTTTTGATACTGTAACTGGTGAAGTTACAGGTAACCAATTAAAAAGTGTAGGAGTATCTTATGTAATTGTAGGTCATTCTGAAAGAAAAAGATATTTAGGAGAAACAAATCAAATTATTAACAAGAAGATAAAAGAATGTCTAAATAATGTTTTAATACCAATTGTATGTGTTGGTGAAACAAAAGAAGAAAAAGATAGAAAAAAGACAGGAGAAGTAATTGTAAAACAATTAAAAGATTATTTTTTTGGAGTAGATATTTCTAGAGATATAATTATTGCTTATGAACCAGTATGGTCTATTGGTACAGGAAAAATTCCTACTAATGAAAAAATAATTGAAGTAGTAAATGCAATAAAAAACATTATGTTTAAAACATATAATGTTAATATTCCAGTAATATATGGTGGAAGTATAAATAAAAGTAATATAAAAGAAATATCAAAAATAAAAGAATTAGATGGATTTTTAATAGGAAAAGCTAGTTCAAATTATAAAGAAACAGTGGAAATTCTTAATTTAGTTGATTAATCGACAAAATTAGCTAAAAAAAGCTCTAGAAATAGGTCTTTTTTTATACTATAATGTAATAGCATAGAAGTACGAAAGGAAGAGGATATGGAAAAAATTAGAGTATTTTTAATTGATGACAATGTTGAACTTATTGGAATGATTAAAGAATATTTTAGTAGTAATGCAAATATTGAAGTAGTGCTTGAAGCAAATGATGGGGAAGAGGGACTAAAATTAATTAAAAATAATTTATCAGAATTTGATGTAATTATTTTAGACTTAATTATGCCTAATAAAGATGGATTAGCAGTCCTTGAGGAAATGAACAAGATTGGAATAGACAAAAAAGTAATAGTATTAACTTCTTATAATACAGGCGATATGATTAGAAGAGTATCAGAACTTGGTGTTAATTATTTTATTTTAAAACCATTTGAACTTGTAGAATTAGAAAAAAGAGTATTAGAATTAGGTGAAACAGTTGAAATAGATAATAAATCTATTAATCTTTATCATCATAATTTACAAATATCAATTACTAATATATTACATGAATTAGGTGTGCCATCTCACATTAAAGGATATCAGTATATTAGAGAAGGAATATCAATAATCTATGATAGGCCTGATGTAATTGGAGGTATAACAAAAGAATTATATCCTGAAATAGCAGAAAAGTTTGATACAACTGTATCAAGAGTAGAAAGAGCTATAAGACATGCTATAGAAGTTTCGTGGAATAGAGGTAGTTGGGATTTAATGGAAGAAATATTTGGACATTCTGTGGATATTGATAAAGCAAAACCGACTAATTCAGAATTTATAGTTACTATAGCAGATAAACTAAGATTAGAATTTAGAAAGGTAAATGTATAAGAAATTATACATTTTTTTATTATATTTTCTTTTACTCTTGCATTATTTTGAACTTTAATTTATACTATAAGTGACAATAATTGTAAGGAGGATACGATTTATGGAACGAAAAATCATGAATGACTTATTAAGATGGAAAACAGATAGTACAAAAAAGCCTATGTTGTTATATGGTGTATCAGGTTGTGGAAAAACACATACAGTACTTGAATTTGGTAAGAATGAGTACAAAAATATTATTTATTTTGATTGTGTAAGTAATTTAGAGCTAAGTTATGTTTTCGAAAAGAATACAACATTAGATAAACTTATAAGGGGTCTTTCTGCCATATCTTTAGAAACAATTTTTAAAGAAGAAAGTTTAATTATTTTTGATAATGTTAATGAAAAAATATTAACAGCAATTAAAAAGATTTTTTTTGGTAATAGTTCATATCACCTTATTACAATAACTGATTTAGATGAAATTGTTGAAAAATCAAAAGGTGACTTTGCTATTAAGAAGATGAACTTAGTTAATTTCTCAGAGTATTTAAAATTTGTTGGTAAAGAACAATTAATAGATTTTATTGATGAATCGTTCAAAAATAATAAACCAATGCCTTTTCATGCTATGGCATATGAATTATTTAACGAATTTATTTTAACAGGTGGATATCCTGAATCAATTATAAGATTTAGTGAAGAGCAAAACTATAATTTATTAAGCTCTTATCATGAAAAAAACCTAAAATTAATGAAAAATAAATTATTTAATTTAAATAATTTAATTGATGTAAAAAGAAGTAATGAATTACTTGATAATATTTCATTTCAATTATTAAAAGAAAATAAGAAATTTCTTTATGGTTTAGTTAGACCAAATGGAAGAGCAAAAGATTATGAACAAGCTATTAATTTTATGAATAATAATCATTTAATAGTTAAATGCAATAAAGTAAATAAATTAGAATCTCCTTTGAGTAAAATAAAGGATGATGATAGTTTTAAATTATATTTTAATGATTCTGGACTTTTATATAAAAAGATGAATGTTAGTAGTAATAGATTATTAACAAATGAAAGATTAGTTAATATTTTATATGAAAATAGTATAGTGGCAACTTTATCACAAAATGGATTTAATATGTATTATTATCATTCAGATGGAAAATCCGAGTTAGATTTTGTAATACAAACAAGAACTGGAAAAATTATTCCTATTGAATTATTAGCAGATAATACAAATACAAAATCAAAAAGTCTATCAATAGTTATGTCAAAGTATGATACACCTTTTGCAATAAGATTTACTTATAATAATTTTAGTGAAAAAAAAGGTATAAAGTATATACCATATTATGCAGCTTTTTGTATAACAGAGAATATGTAGGAAACTATGAAGAAAATAATTTTAGCTATACTTGATGGGGTAGGAATTAATAAAGATCGTTTTGGTAATGCTGTAAAACTTGCTAATACTCCTACAATTAATTATTTATTAAATACTTATCCTCATTCACAATTAGATGCAAGTGGTACCTTTGTAGGTTTACCTGAAGGGCAAATGGGTAATAGTGAAGTTGGCCATATGACAATTGGAACTGGTAGAATAGTTGAACAACCATTAACAATAATAAATAAAGCTATAAAAGATAAAAGCTTCTTTAATAACGAAGAAATATTATCTGTTATGCAACATGTAAAAGACAATAATTCAAAATTACATATATTGGGGTTATTATCAGATGGAGGAGTTCATTCTCATATAAATCATATTATTTCGTTAATTGAAATGGCAAAACAAAATGATATACATAAATTATATATACATGTTTTCTTAGATGGAAGAGATACTTTACCAAAAGTAGCAATGAAATATTTAGATCAATTAAATTCTTATATGGAAAAAGAACATATTGGAAAAACCGCTACAATATCAGGTAGATATTATGCAATGGATAGAGAAGAATCGTGGGAAAATACAAAGAAAGCCTATGATGTTATCGTTAATAACTTTGGAGTATATCAAGAAGATTATTATAAATTAATTGATGAATCATATAAAATGGCAGAATATGATGAATTTATAAAACCTACAATAATTAACAAAGCAGGTGTTATTGAAGATAATGATGGGTTAATATTAGCAAACTTTAGACCAGATAGAACAACACAATTATTCTCTGCTATAACTAATCCTGAGTTTGATAAATTTGAAACAAGAAAACTTAACAATATAAAATTAGTTACAATGATGCCAGTTGATAAAAGTGTTATTTGTACTAATGCATTTAAATTACAAACAATAAATAATACTTTAGGAGAAATACTTTCCTTATATGATTATCGTGTTTTGAGAATAGCAGAAGTTAGTAAATTTCCACATGTAACACATTTCTTTGATGGAGATAGAGATATTGAGATAAACAAAACTTTAAAAATAAAAATACCTAAAAAAGATGTTGAAACTTATGATTTATGTCCAGAAATGAGCTCATATGAAGTAACAAATAAAATACAAGATGAAATTGATAATTTTGATTTTGTTGTAGTTAATTATGCTAATGGAGATATGGTTGGACATACTGGTAATTTAGATGCTGCAGTAAAAGCAATAGAAACTGTAGATAAATGTATTGAAAAATTATATAAAATGGCTAAGCAAAAAGATATTGAATTAATAATAACAGCAGATCATGGTAATGCTGAAGAAATGATAGACAAAGATGGAAATATATTAACGAACCATACAACTAATAAAGTTAATTTTATTATGTGTAATGAAAATTATTTAGTAAAGGATGGTAGTCTAAGCGATATAGCAGTTTCAATTTTAACTTTACTTAATATTCCAATACCATTAGGAATGACTGGAAAATCAATTATTACAGAAAAAATAGAATATTTATAATTATGTTGAAATGAAAGTTATTTATTAGATTTGTATAAATTGAAACATTTGTTATTATCAAAATAATAGAAGCACTTTTAGTGCTTTTTATTGACTTTTTAATCATATTTTAGTATAATATTACTGCTTTAAGGGGGAATAGCGGTGCAAAATGTTATTGACATATTAAATGAAAATCCTAAATTAAAACAAAAAATAGAAATATTAATTAAAAGATTTGCAGTTAATAATACTATTAAAGAGTATCAAATTAACAATTTAAACTTAAATGAAGAAGAACAATCAATATTTGATTATTTATTGGCTGAAAAAGATATAGAAGTTATTTATCAAACTATTGATGAAAACTATTATACTGATAACTCATTAAAAATGTATTTAAGAGAAATAAATAGATTTCCCTTATTATCAGTTGAAGAAGAAAAAGAATTATTAAACAAATATCGTTCTGGTGATGAATCTGCAAAAGAAAAGTTATTACAATCTAATTTAAGATTAGTAATATATTTTGCAAATAGATATAGAAATAAAGGATTAGATTTTGACGATTTAATTCAAGAAGGTAATATTGGCTTGTTAAAAGCTATTGAAAAATGTGATCCAAATATAAGTAGGATATCAACTTATGCAAGTTATTGGATTAAATTATATATAGATAGGGCAATTGGAAATAATTGTAAGACGATTAGATTACCTTTAGATATGAAAAAAATAAATTATCAAATAATTAAAACTAGAGAGAATTTTTACTTACATAATAATAGAGAACCAAGTTATGATGAATTATCAAAATTAATTGGTGTTTCAGTTGAACGATTAAAGAATATTGATAAATATTTTTTAATGCAACCTATTTCAATGGATTGTCCGATAAATAATGAAGATGACAGTTATGTTAAAGATATAATATCAGATGAAAATTCTGAAAGTTTTGTTAAAGCATTAGAAAATAAAGAGTTAAGAGAAAAACTATTAAAGCTTATAAATGAAGCCCTGTTGACGGATAAACAAAAAGATGTTATTATAAAAAGAAATTTTGGAAGAGATAAATTCCCAACTCTTAGACAACTAGCAGAACAATATCAAGTATCAGCATCATATGTTGGCAATATTGAAAGAGCTAGTTTACAAAGAATAAGGAAATTATTAAGAAAATCACCAAAATTTCGTAAAGAATTCGAAGAATATATTGATGGAAAATCAATTAATCAAGATCAGATTATTTGTCGAACAAGGCTAAGCCACATTAGATAAATAATAATGATAAATATTTATAGGAGATGAAAACAATGCAAAAAAATGATTTTGAAGAAGATGTAAGAGATTTATTGAACAGAGTTGAAGAAAGATTTTCTTCTGAGGAAAAAGAAGAAGTAAAGGATGTAATGATTGTGGCACTATTAGAAGATAATCCAAAGATTGATCATCCTTTTAATAGAAGATATTATGTTTATGATTCATTAAATTTATTATTACAATCAGATTTAGGAGAAATGGGCAGAAAAATAGGCATGACATTTGATATGGTTTTTAGGGAACTATTAGAAAGAGTAAATGATTTCAGTGAAATTGACAATGAAGATTTAACATGTACTGATAGTGCAATGTATAGAATTAGTCAAATAAGTGGATGTATTAACAAAATAAGAACTGATTATGAATCAGAGACAAATTCTTTTGATCAAAACTTTGAAGAAAGCAATGCAAATTTTACAAGACACTTAGAACAATAATAAGAAAACAGTTTGAAATATTAACTGTTTTCTTATTTTTTATTAGAAAAATAAATAAAAAAGTTAAATTTTTGCTTGATTTTCATATATTATTGTGGTATCATTTACATGTTATGACTGCTGAGATGTGCAAGGTTGTCGATACACCAGGATGAGTTGTTTATATAAATCGGGTTATTTGTACGGAGCAAGTCTATACCAGATATAGGCGAAGGGAGGATAAAAATGTCAAACACAAAAATTCGTGTTAGATTAAAGTCATATGATCATAGAATACTTGACAATGCTGCAGCAAAGATTGTTGAAACAGTAAAAAGATCAGGTGGAGAAGTTAGTGGTCCAGTACCATTACCAACTGAAATTGAAAAGATTACTATTTTAAGAGCTGTATATAAGTACAAAGATTCTCGTGAACAATTCGAATCACGAACACATAAGAGATTAATTGATATTAAAAATCCAAGCAAGGAAACTTTAGATGCTTTAAAGCGTTTAGATTTACCAAGTGGTGTTGATATCGAAATAAAAGAATAAAGAGAAAATAAAAAAAATTATGGAGGAAAATATGAAAGGAATCTTAGGTAAAAAAATAGG
>CAZAPU010000028.1:0-10763 GCA_964487215.1 uncultured Mycoplasma sp.
TAAGATAATAAGTTTTCATAAAAAAAGCACAATTTATTTGTGCTTAAATTTAATTGTATCTTTTCTTTTTATTTAGATATACTGTACATCCTAATATACTAACAATTGATATACAACCAAGTAATATAGAATTTATTATTCCATCACTTGTTTCTGGATTTGCTTCAGGTATTACAAATGATGCTTCAGCATAACCTCCATCATTATATTCAACTTTTAATGAATATGTACCTTTAGATAATTTTTTTAAATAATCTTTTTTTAAAGTTATTTTTGTGCTACCTTCGGCTTTTAAAAAATTTGATTCTGCTAATTCTTCATCATTAACCTTTACTTTTGATAATTTACTTAAATCTCCGCTAAAGATAATAGTTAAATCAGAATTAGAATATGTTTGATTATTTCCACTAACTAAATCATATTTTGATATAAAATAAAATGTATAATCCATAGAATCAAGTAAACTTGCTCCATAAAACCAATCAACATTTCCATAACTACTTATTTCACTTGTAAAATATGGAGAGTTTGTATCAACATTTTTAACTTCATTAAAGTTATCATCTATGATACTAATTCCAGAACCAGTTGCAACACTTGGAATCTCTCCAACATAAACTCCTAAACCATTTTGACCAAAATACAAACTACCAGAGCCATATATTCTATTAGCTGTAGGATTAAATGGAACATAAGTGCCATCTGTTTCAAATAAATAACTATATGGAACTGAAGTAAGTAATAAATATGTTTTATTTTTAATAGTTAATAATGCATCCAATTCCAATCTTTTAAAGGTAATATCTTCTGATTCATTTACATCTTCTTTATCAATTACAAAATCATCAATATCAGCAGTTAATTTGTATGTTTTTGTGTATTCACTACTAGGTAGTATTTCACTATAACTAGAAATATTATCTACATTTAAATCTTCTAGTGGTATTTCCATTCCACTAAAAATATAATAATATTTTTTATTAGGATCTAAGACAGTATCTGAGGTCTGAATTAATACCGTTCTTTCAAAATAATTTGCTAATTCTCCATTAACAGGATTAGGAACAAAATTATAACCTGCTGTTTGTGCATCATATATATAATACTCTTTAGTTGTATCAACAGTTACATCATTACTTTTTACCATGACAAAATTCGCTTTCACAGGAATTACTAATTCATATATTTTATTGTCATTTCTCCATTCATATGCTGTTTTTGTATCATTATCAATGTAATCATCGTATACAGTTCCTTCAATTTCGGTACATACAAGATTTCTATCCATCATATAGTATTTACTGTTAATATCATCAAATATTAATATTTCATTATTAAGATTCCTATAAAAATCTAATTCATCTGACATTCCAGGGCAATCAATATCAGAAAATTCTTTAGTTTCAATTGTATAAACGATATTTCCTACTTTTTTAACTTCTATTGTGGCATCAACCATGCTTGGAAATAACATTATTCCAATAACTCCCATTAACAAAAAAGTACATAATTTTTTAAACATAAGAAACCTCCTTAGTATTTATGATCTCATAATATCATATATTTTTTATTTTTGCTAGATATTTACTAGATATTTTATTGGTATACATAAATTTAATACTAACTAAGCTTTTGTTCCTTTTCTAGTTCTTTCAAACTTTTCTTAGGCATAGGTAATTTCTCTGGCATAGTACCACCCAACTCTTCAATAGTTTCTCTTGTTTTTTTACCAACTTTATAGTGTGTGTTAGTTGCCACTTTTTCATTTGGATTTTGTTGTTTTTCCAATAATGCTTCTGTTTGAGTTATTCTAAATATATTAGCACCTAGTTCTACACTACTCATATTATCTAAAATATCTTCACGATAACGTAATCCTTTTCTTTTTGCTATATCATCGGCTGTTTCTCCATTGTATAATCCTTTATAACCTGCATTAGTAAATTTATCAAAATTTTTTACACCTTTTTCTTTGGCAATCCTATACAGAATTTTATTTCCATCTTTTGTTTGCTTTCTCCTATATAATCTTTTTTCATCTTCACTTAATAAATGATAATCAGTTTCAGATAATTCTTGTTTTCTAGTTTGGATAGCAAAATAAGTTTGTCCTAGTGCAACAGTTTTAAATTTAGGATTAGCATTTTGTACAATTAAATAACAAGCATAACGAGAAAGTTTATAATCAATAATATCTTTGCTTGCTCCTTTTGGCATATCAATCGTTTTGTAGTTTACTACAAAATGATAATTTATATTATTATCGCTTTTAGAACAAGATATTTGTGATTTTTCTATTACACCTTGAAAGCTTCTCCAATCTTTATATTCTAATATTTTTTGTAATTCTCTTGCTTCCCAATATTCATTTCCATATTCATCGATATGTTTAATATCTTCAAATGCTTTTTCACTATATTCTATTATTTTGTTCATCTTTTTCCTCCTTTATTTTTGTAATGGTAATGGTATATCCTAATGGTTCTAATAATTTAATCAAAGAATTTAATTGTGGAGAATTCATTTGATTTTCTATTCTTGCTATTTTTTCTCTAACTACTCCAGACATATCTGCTAAATCTTGTTGAGTTAAATTACTTTCCTTTCTAAGTTTAATAAAATCACATACAAATTGATATTCTAAATCTTGTAATAATTTTTCTTTGTACATTTTCTCACCTCAAAACTATCGTATCATATTTGTTACATAAAAACAAATAAAAAACTTCCGATTGGAAGTAATTTTTAATTGGAGGGGCTAACCGGATTTGAACCGGTGCTCAAGGTTTTGCAGACCTACGCCTTACCGCTTGGCTATAGCCCCAATAAACAATTGCATTCTTATTATAACATCATATATTTTTTCTTTCAATATTTTTTTCTAATTAAATTTATGTTTTCTTTGACATACTATTGTCAAAATTTATCATTTTTTATATAAAAACCATCTGCTTTTTGTTATAATTATATAAAGAAATAATAAATGAAAGGTTATGGTAGTATGAAAAAAACAATTAAGTTATTACTGATTACATTTGTAATTTTAAGTACTTTTTGCCTTTTTACAAGTAATGTTTTTGCTGCAACTACTGCTACTATAATCGATCCAGAAAGTGTCTTTGTAAGAAGCGGTCCTGGCACTAATAATTCTAGTGTTATTCTACTTTCCTATGGTACTTCTGTTGTTTTAGTTAACACTACAAAACATGCTGATACAAGTTGTGATGGAAAAAGTAATTGTACTTCACCTTGTAGTGGATGGTATCAAATTAATTATGAAGGTAATACCAATAGATATATTTGTAGTGATCTTGTTTCTATAGCACCAGAAATAGGTGCTAATACTGCTGTTGGATATTATACAACTACTAATTGGGGAACAAGAATTAATGAAGATTATGCTATTGTTAGAAGTTACCCTGGTGGTGATTATATTGAAAATATATATTTAGGAACTCCAGTTTCCGTTATAGAAAAAAGTTATGCAACAGCTGCTTGTTCTGAAGGATGGACAAAAATTTCTTATTATAATGGCAAAACAGGTTATGTTTGTGATAGATTAATTAGTTCTTATGCAAATCTTACCGCTAGAGATAGTACATATGAACAAGAATTAGATGCTGCTGGATTTCCAGAAAGTTACTGGCCTTTTTTAGTAAAATTACATCAACAACATCCAACTTGGAAATTTAAAGCGATACAAACTGGAATTAATTTTAATACTGCAATTTCTTCCGAAATAAATAATTGCTATATTCAATCAACTGAAAGCTCATATATATTGGATAATATTGTTAGAGAAAATCCTGGTTGGTATGCTGCTGCCCCATCTGTTATTGCAGTTATGCTAGATACAAGAAATTATTTAACTGAAAAAAATATTTTTGCTTTTGAAAATCTTAATTATGATAGTGAGTTACATACAATAGATACAATTAAAAATTTATTTGCCAATAATTATTTATCTACCGGTGATTATCCATCATACTTTATCAATGCTGCTAGCACTTATAATATAAGTCCAATAAATCTAGCAGTAAGAGTTAAACAAGAAGGTGGTACTGATCCAAATTATGCAGGTGTAAATGGACAGGCAACAACAAGAAATGGTCTTACTTATAATGGTCAAAACTTAGATGGTGTATATAATTTCTTTAATATTGGATCTCATGAAGATAGTGTTACTTCAAGTTCAGTTACTAGAGGATTAGCTGTTGCAAAAGGTTTAGTTGATTCATATAGTACTGCACCTTGGGACACCCCACAAAAATCAATTAATGCTGGTGCTAGTTTATTATCTAACGGATACATTAATGCTGGACAGTATACTTTATATTTTCAAAAATTTAATACTTCACCAACTGCAAAATTCAATCATTTTACAAATCAGTTTATGACAAATGTTACAGCACCGCTTAGTGAAAGTTTATCAACATATAATGCATATTATAGCAGCGGTTTATTAGATACAGCATTTGTGTTTTCTATTCCTATTTACGAGAGTACACCAGATGCATTTACAAGTCATCCCATTACTGGTGACACAAATACAAATTTAGCAAATATAAAAATTGACAATATTGCATTAGATGGATTTGATTCATCTGTCTTAGATTACACATATTATGTTGCCAGCAGTAAAACATCAGTTAATATAAAAGCTTCAACTCAAACATCAACAAGTTCAATAACTGGTAATGGTAATATAACTTTAAATAGTGAAGGAAATGAAACTCTTATATCATTAATAGTTACTTCTCAAGTTGGAACTACAAAAGTATATACAATCAAAATAATTAAGGTTGATGTTGGTAATCAAACAGCAACTGAATTAATTGATATATTAGATGTTAAAGTAAATAATACAAATATGTTTATGAGTGGAATTGAAGAAAAAACTTCTATTGATAATTTAACTCAAACAATTACACAAACAAATCCTAATGCTATAGTTACTTTTACTGATAAAAATTTAGCTGCAAAAACATCTGGAAAGATAGCTACTGGAGATAAAATCAAAATAGTATTAAATGATGAAACTTTAGAATATACACTTGCAATTAAGGGAGATATTAATGGTGATGGTGAAATTACCCTTTCAGATTTAATAAGAATTCAAAAACATTTATTAAATTATACAACATATGAAGGAATATATTTATATGCCTGTGATACTAATTATGATAGTCAAGTAAATTTATCTGATTTAATAAAAGTTCAAAAACATTTGTTAAAATATATAACACTTAAATAAGGAGAATAATATGAAAAAAATTGTAAAATATTTATTATTAACTACATTGTTAATACCTATAATGAATGCAAAGGCTGCATCTGGATTAATCGATATATATGCTTCTAATAAAGAAGTCGTTGTAGGAAACACTACTACTGTTACTGTTTATTGTAATGCTAATGGATTAGATTCTGAAGGTGTTATTGGTTGTGAATATACTTTATCTTATGATACAAATAAATTACAATTATTAACTACTGGTGGTGATGGATGTAATATGGGGCGATGTGTTTATGCTACTACATCTGCTTCATCTTCAAGAAGTTTTGATTTTAAAGTAATTGCAACTGGTTCTTCTACTGTTACTACTAGTTCTAAAGAAATAAAATTTTCTCCAGCAACTAGTGATGAAGAATATTCCTTATCTCCTGGAGTTGATCCTGTATCTATTAATGGTTATATTCCAGTGCCTGATAATCCAACACCTGGTACAAGTAGTGGTAGTAATCCTTCTAGTCCTTCTACTCCTAGTACTCCAAAGGTATATTCGACTAATAACAATTTAAGTTCTTTAAGTATTGAAGGTCAAACTATTACTCCTGATTTTAATAAAGATACTTTAAAGTATTCTACTACGGTGGATGCTTCAATAGAAAAGATAAATATTACAGCTACTTTAGAAGATCCAACTGCTCAAATTATTGGTATTGGTGAACAAATTGTAACTGAAGGTTTAAATAAATTTGATATAGTGGTTACCTCTGAAAAAGGTACTACTAAAACATATACTTTAAACATAACTGTTACTGATGCAAATCCTATTAAAGTTACTATTGATAATAATGAATATCTAGTTCTTAAAAAATTAAATACCTTAAAGGCTCCTAAAGATTGTGTTGAATCTAAAGTTAAAATTAATGATATTGAAGTTCCTAGTTATACCTGTAAAAATACAAACTTTACCCTTGTAGGATTAAAAGATAAAGATGGTAATTCAAATTTATATATTTATGATAAAAATACTTATAGTTTATATAATGAAATTAATTTTAATTCACTTATTATTGGAATTATTGATACAGATGAAATTATTGATGGTTATGAAAAAATGGAAGTAATAATTAATAAGAATAAAGTAATGGGATTAAAAACAAGTGCTAATTCAAAATATAGTTTAATTTATGGTATAAACATTGAAACTGGTGAAAAAAATTGGTACATGTATGAAGAAACTGAAGGAACTATTCAAAAATTTAATAATGAATATCAAAATTTAATAGATAAAAAAATTAATAATGCAAAAATTTTGATTTATGTTTTTGGAGGAATAACAGTTTTATTATCAATTCTAGTTATTGCTTTAGCATCTACTAAATCAAAACAAAAAGATAGTAAAAAAGATATTGTTACATTCTTAGAAAAGGAAAAGAAAACAGATAAAAGTAATAGCAAAGATAAAAAGGAAGTAGAAGAAAAGAATACTGATACAAAAAGTTTAACAAAAGAGATTGAACCAAAAAAGAAAAAGAAAAATTCTAGTCATGATATATTTGATGGATTATAAAAAACCAAGAATTAGTTAGTTCTTGGTTTTCTTATTATATTTACATATATTTTTTAATTTACAATCTTCACATTTTGGTTTTATTGCTACACAATAATATCTACCAAATAATACCATTTGTTGATGTAATTTAATCCAATATTCTTCATTGAATGTTTTCTTTAATTTTTTTTCAACATCTAGGACTGTATCTATTTCTTTGGCAATACCTAGTCTTTTTGATACTCTTTCTACATGTGTATCTACTGCAATATTAGGTTCATTAAACAAAATACCTAAAACAACATTAGTAGTTTTTCTACCTACCATAGGTAATTGTTCTATATCAAATCTATTATTAGGTACGACACCATTATATTTTTCATCAATAATTTTTGCAATTTCAATAATTGCCTTGCTTTTCTTTTTATAATTTCCTAACTGTTTAATCATATTTTCAATAATTGTTAAATCAGCCATTTTTAGTTTTTTTAAGGAATCATATTTATTAAATAATATTTTTGTTACTTCATTCACCCTGGAATCCTTAGTTTGAGCACTCAACATTACTGCAAGTAATAATTCGTAATCTTTATTATAATTAAGTTCACAAACAGGATTAGGTAGTATTTCATTAAAGTAATCTTCTATTACTTTACTATTCATTATCATCTAACCAATCATAGTCAAATAAATCAATTGTTTCTTCTTTATCATTAACTCTTTTTTTCTTTACATCATTTGGTTTTTTATATCCCTTTTTATTCCATTCATAAAGAATCTTATCAATATATTTTAAATTGTTTACTCCATTTAATACAGCTTCTTTTAATGCTGCCTTAATTAACTCTTCATCAAGATTAGAATCTAACCAACCTTTTATTGTTTCATATTCAATTGGTGATAAGGTTCTACCAAATTCCTTTTCAATAACTTCATATATATTTGATAAACTACTTTTTGGCTCTTCTATAACTATTAAAAAGTTTGTTAATTTCATATATAATTCTTCTAAACTTAAATACTCTTTTACAGTTAAATTCTTTTCAACTACCATTGTAATTATTTTTTTATCTGTTAAAGATGAAACAATACCCATTATTTCTATTATTTCCCAATTTAATTCTTTTGAGAAATTTTCTACATCAAATAATACTTTTTCTCCCCTATTCATTAAAAATGATAAAAATATTAATTCTTTTTCATTTATATTTAATTTTTTATAATATTTAAGTAAACTATTAGGAATAACTATATTATTAGTTTTTACTAAATCTATTATTTGATTTGTTTTCATCTTTATCACCTCTTTTATTGCTTATTATACCATATGTAGCATCTTTAAAATATAATTTTTAATATCATTATTTTCATTCTTTAATTTCTTAGCAATTATTGCACTTTCTATATCATCATATAAATCTTTTAAAAATGGTCCTGGTTCTACATTCAATATTTTGCATATTTCTTCTGTAGTTATATTAATTTCTTTTCTATCTTTTATAGCTAATTTATTATATCTATCAACAATTCTTTTTTTACTTAGTTTTTTTAAATCTGAAACAACAGAAATACTATAAAGACCATATTTATATAATACAAAGTTATCATTCATATTTTCATTTAATAATAGTTTTATATCTTTCATTAACTCTTTTTCATTTTTAGTAAATGGATAATTATCATTTGTAATAATTGTTGTCCACATACCTAATAAATCCTTAGTTAATAATACCATTTCTATATTTTTTAATTCTAATACATCTAATAAGTCTAATTCTTTTAACAGTTTTATTCCATATTTTTTATTTTCACTTGCAAATATTTTAGTTAATTCTTCTTTTTTTCTTTCATATGATAATTTTCTTAATAATTCTTTATTGTTTTTTATTGCTATAACAAGTTCTTTATCTAATTTAAAGTTTAATACAGTAGCAAATCTAATTGCTCTCATTATTCTTAAAGAATCTTCCTTAAGTTTTGCATCAGCTGACCCAATTGATCTTATTATTTTTTTATTTAAATCTTTTTTTCCATTTAATAGATCAATTATTTTTTTATCTTTATCCATACATATTGAATTAATTGTAAAATCTCTTCGAGGAAGATCTTCTTCTAAATTATTGATATATTCAATTTTTTCTGGTTTTCTATTATCCTTATAAGTAATTTCTTTTCTAAAGGTAGTTATTTCAAAAGTAAATTCTTTTATTCCTAAAATAATGTTTCCATAATCTAAAGAAATTGGTTGATAATCTTTAAATATTTCCATTAATTCTTTTGGTTTGGCATTAGTACATATATCTATATCTTTTGTTTTTTTCTTTCTTAAATAATCTCTTACATAACCACCAACAAGATATGCTTTATATCCTTGTTCGTTAATTTTATTAAGTACTTCATAAATAGTTTCTTCCATTTAATTTTCCTCCATATTAATTATATCATAAATTTACAAAAAAAAAGCCTTTGGCTTTTTTTATTAGTTTACAGATTCTTTAAGTGCTGCACCTGCTTTAAATGTAACAGCATTTCTTGCAGCAATTTTTACTTCTGCTCCAGTTTGAGGATTACGGCCTGTTCTAGCAGCTCTTCTTGATACAGCGAATGTACCAAAACCTACTAGAGGAACTTTATCTCCTTTTGCTAATGCATTAGTAATTACTTCTAAAGTTGCATCAAGAGCACGACCTGCATCTGCTTTTGTTAATCCAGCTTTATTAGCAACAGCTTCTACTAATTCTACCTTTTTCATTTAAAAATTACCTCCCATAAAATTTTAGAAACATAAGCAACTTATGCTTACATATATAAATTATCATGTCTAAATAATAAAATCAAGGTTTTTTATAAAAAAAATTGAAAAAACATGTATTTTAAGGTAAAAATAGACATATTTATTGAAAAAAACACTTTTTATATGATATTATTAATAATATAAGGATGTGTTGATTATGTGTGATATAGAATTAAAGAAAAAGAAAAGAATATTAATATTTCTTATCATCATTGGATTAGTCTTAATAACTGGTGGTACATTTGCACTACTCTATAATACATTTACTGGTGAAGATAATACTATAAGAACTGGCACTATAAGATTTTTATATACAGAACCATCTAATAGTATTACTCTTACTGATGTAGCACCTGTAACTGATAACGAAGCAATTACTTCGAATAATTACTTTGAATTTAATGTACAAGCTACTGCAAATGGTAAAACAACAATTGGATATTTAATTTATTTAACTTATGATTCATCTAATACGATATCAAAAGAAGCAATTAAGATTGGATTAGCATCAACTGCTGGAACAAGTACTACAGTTGAAGATGAAGTTTTACTAAAAAAAGATTATTTTTCTAATTTATCACCTTTTAGTACAGAAAATCTTGCTTACCAAGCAAATGCTAATAATTATGTTTTATATACCAATACTTTTGATTTTATGACTAATAATGCAACACAAACCCATCATTATAGATTTAGAATGTGGTTAGATAATGATTATTTTAAGACTAATAGTGTCCAAAGTAATGAAATATCTGTAGAAAGTGGAACATTTAAAGTAAAAATAAATATTTATGGTAAAGATGGAAATATACCTACGATAAGTAATTCGACTTATAGTACTGTATCTCAAACATCAGAAGTTACAAATGTTCAAGCACCAGATGAAATAACAGGAATGGTACCAATTTATTATGATAGCACCAATAATGTATGGAGAATAGCGGATAAAACCAATGCAAACAGCAATTATAAATGGTATAACTATGGTAATAAAGAATGGGCTAATATGGCTTTAGTAAAAGAAGAAGCAAGTACATGCTCATCAGATTGTATAGATAGTATAACAAAACATGATAGAAACTATTATGTAAATCAAGCAAATATGGGACAAAAAGTAAGTATGGATGATATTTTACAGATGTATGTATGGATACCAAGATTTAGTGCAACAACCAATGGAAATTATA
>CAZAPU010000029.1:0-10576 GCA_964487215.1 uncultured Mycoplasma sp.
GCAGTTAAATTAACTTTTTCATTATATAAAACAAGTAATTCATAATATTGTTCTAATTGATTTAACTGTTCATTAGTTAAAAATATATTTAGTTTTTCTAGTTCATTTATAAACTCTTGTTTATTCATATGCACCTCTTTTTAAATATATCATAAGAATAGAAATATCTGCTGGATTAACACCACTTATTCTCATAGCTTGACCTATGGTTGTTGGTCTTACTTTAATAAGCTTTTCTCTTGCTTCTGTTGCTAAATTCAATATTTTTTTATAATCAATATTTTCTGGTATTAATACCTTTTCATAAGAATTCATTCTATCTGCTTCTTTTTGTTGTTTCTTAATATATCCTTCATATTTTATATTGATTTCTACTTGTTCTAAAACTTCTCTACTATATTTCTGGTTAATAAATTGTTTTATGTTTTTTATTTGTACTTCAGGTCTTTTTAGAAGATTATAAAGACTTATTCTATCTTTTAATGTAGGTGTTTTTAGTTTTTCTAAATATTCATTTATTTCTTTTTTTGGTGTAATATAGGTTGTTTTTAATAATTTTAATAATTCATTAACTTGATCATATTTATTTTTAAATTTATTGTATGCTTCTGGTGTTACTAATCCTACTTCTTTACCATATTTTGTAAGTCTATAGTCAGCATTGTCATTTCTTAATAATAGACGGTACTCTGCTCTTGATGTTAACAATCTATATGGTTCTTTTGTTCCTTTTGTTACTAAATCATCTATTAATACTCCAAGATATGCCTCATCTCTTTTTAATACTAATGGTTCTTTATTTCTTAATTTTAATGAAGCATTTATTCCTGCTATTAAACCTTGTCCTGCTGCTTCTTCATATCCTGATGTTCCATTTATTTGTCCTGCAGTAAATAAATTTTCTATTATTTTAGTTTCTAAACTTCTTTTTAATTGTAATGGATCAATTGCATCATATTCAATAGCATAAGCATATTTTAATATTTTACAATGTTCTAATCCTGTTAATGAATGTACCATTTTTTCTTGAACATCAATTGGCATACTAGTAGAAAATCCTTGTAAATATATATCATCATAATATCTACTTTCTGGCTCAAGAAATAATTGATGCCTTTCTTTATCACTAAATCTCACTATTTTATCTTCTATTGAAGGACAATATCTTGGCCCTATTCCTTCTACATAGCCACCATACATACTGCTCTTTTCTAAATTATTTCTAATTAGTTCATGTGTTTCTGGTCTTGTATAAATCAGATAACAATCTTCTTGTTCATCAAGTTTATAATAACTTTTATTAGAAAAAGAAAAAGTATGTTTTTTTCTGTCTCCAGGTTGTTTTGTTGCTTTTGAATAATCTATAGTTGCTTTTTCTATTCTTGGAGGTGTTCCTGTCTTTAATCTTTGAATAGTAAAGCCTAATTCTTTCAAATGGTCACTTAAATGTAATGATGGTTTTTCGCCATGTGGCCCTCCAGAATGTTTATCTGATCCTCTTAATATTTGTCCTTTAAGATAAGTTCCTGTTGTTAATATAACTACATCTGAGGTAATTTCCTCATCATTTGCTAATTTTACTCCATAAATTTTATTATTTTTAACTAATAAATGTTCTACTAAAGCTTCTTTTACATCAAGATTTTCCTGTTTCTCTATAGTCTCTCTCATGTTTTTTCCATAAGTTACTTTATCTATTTGTGCTCTTAAAGCCCATACTGCTGGACCTTTTCTAGTATTTAATTTCTTTATTTGGAGTAAACTTTTATCGGTATTTTTTCCCATTTCTCCACCAAGAGCATCTATTTCTCTTACAACAACACCCTTAGCTGGTCCTCCAATAGAAGGATTACATGGTGCATCAGCTATATTATTTATATTACCTGTTACTAATAATGTTTTATGTCCAAGTCTAGCTGTAGCAAGACAAGCTTCACAACCAGCATGTCCTCCACCTACTACTATTACTTCATATTCCATATTACTCATTTCCTTCTATCTTTTTTTATGATTTTCTATTTTTTCTTCTTCAATTTTCAATAATTCTTCAAAATTTATTTCTGATTGAGGTTTTCTTTCTTGTTTAATATATTTAGGCTTTTTTTCTTTTAATGGTTTAGCTATTCTTTGTATTTTTTGTATTTTTTTCATATTCATATCCATAATTATTCTCCTATTTACCTACACAAAAATCTTTAAATAAATTATCTAAAAACTCTTCAGTATATGTCTCACCTATTATTTCTCCTAATATAGTCCAAATGTTTTTTAAATCTATCTCTATCATATCAATAGTTATATTATCTTTTAATCCTTTTTTTACATCATTTAAACTATTGTTAGCTTCTTCCAATCTACTGATACTATCAATATTTGAAACATAATTAAAATCTTTTGAATTAATATTACCAAAATTAAATAATTCTATTATTTTTTTTCTTAAAGTTTCTATACCGGTATCTGTAATTGTATTGGTATAAACAACATTATTTAAGTTTGTAATATCTATTTGATTTTGTAAATCATTCTTATTTACTACTACAATTCTCTTTTTATTATTAGTTTTTTCAATTAATATATTATCTTCTTTTGTTAATTTTTCATTGTTATTTAAAACCAATATTATTAAATCTGCATCTTCAATTGTTTTTAATGACTTATTAACTCCAATTTTTTCAATTATATCGTCTGTATCTCTAATTCCCGCTGTATCAATAAAATTAAATAACATATTATCTATTATTACAGATCCTTCAACAACATCCCTAGTTGTTCCTGCTATTTCAGTAACAATTGCTTTGTCTTCATTCAATAATTTATTTAAAATACTACTTTTACCTACATTTGGTCTACCTATTATTGCAATATTTACTCCATCTTTTATAAATTTAGAATTTTTACTATTTGCTATTATTTTATTAAGTTCTTCTTCTATTAAAGATAAATTATTTATAATTTTATCTTTTGTAACAACCTCAATATCTAAATATTCTGGATAATCAATATTTACTGCTATATTAGAAATAATATCTAATATTATTTTTCGTAATTGTTTTATTTTCTTTGTGGTTTGACCATTTAAATTATTAATTGCAATTTTTCTAGCACTTTCAGATTTTGTATTTACTAAATCCATTACTGCTTGGGCTTCAGTTAAGTCAATTCTTCCATTTAAAAAAGCTCTTTTGGTAAATTCTCCTGGTTCTGCAAGTCTACAACCATTTTTTAATAATAGTTCTAATACTTTTTTTGTGGTTGCAATTCCGCCATGACAATTGATTTCTACTACATCTTCTTTTGTAAAACTCTTAGGATTTTTCATAATTGATACTAGAACTTCATCTATTATTTCATTCTTATCTTTTATATAACCATAAGTAATAGTATGAGTTTTCTTGTATTTTAATGAAGAAGAAAAAACTTTATCTACAATAGATATAGCTTCATTACCACTAATTCTTATAATTGATATAGCCCCTACTCCTACAGTCGTTGCTATTGCTGCAATAGTATCATTCATAGCCTTCACCTCTTTAATTGCGACCTTATTATAATATAATTATTATATTTTATCAAGAAAAAAGACTTATTTAAGCCTCTTTTTCTTGAATTTCTTTTGGTTTTATTACTATACATCTATTTGGTTCTTCGCCAACACTTTCTGTTTCAACATCTTTACTGTTAGCTAATATACTATGTACTATTCTTCTTTCATAAGAATTCATTGGATCAAGTTTTACTGATTGTTTGCTCATTGCAACATCTTTAGCAGTATATTTAGCTAGTTTTTCTAATCTAATTTGTTTTTTCTTTTTATAATCTGAAACATCAATTTGGATTTTCATATATTTTCCAAGTTCGTTATTTACTACTTGATTAACAATAATTTGAATAGCATCTATACTTCTACCATTTTTTCCAATTAAAATTGAATTATTATTAGTTAAAATATTAAAATAATCTACATCATCACGATTTTTATATTCAATGTTTGCTTCTAAACCAATATTACTTATTAAATTTTTTATATAATCTTTAGTAAATTGCACTATTTCTTCTCTTTTTATTACTTCTACTTCGGCTTTTTTAGAAAATAGTGATTTTTTTTCTTCTTTTTCAATAAAAATTACTTTTTCTTCTGATAATTCTAATTCTCTTAAAGCTAGTTCTTTTGCTTCTTCAATTGTTTTTCCACTAAATACTTGTTTTTCCATAGTCTACTTCACTCTCTTTAGTTTTATATTCCCACTTTTTTTCTTTTTTAAAACATCAGTTACAACATTTTGTAGAACAGTAAATCCTGATGAAACTATCCAATAAATTGCAATTGCTGATGGTAATCTAAATGACATAAATCCTATAAATACTACCATAAACCACATCATCATGTTGTTTTGTTTTTGTGCTTCTGGTGCTGCAGTTGATTGATTCATCTTAAATGAGAAGAATGTTGTTGCTACTATTAAAATTATTAATATTGCATAATACCATTTTCCATCTCCAAAGGCTACCCAAGGTGTTGTTCCCATTTGTAATCCTAAGAATGTTTCCTCAAATATAGCAGGAACTCTATTTATTGCTTCTAAGAAAGCAAATAACAATGGTAATTGAATTAATGAAAATAAACATCCAGATAAGGGACTAATATTATATTTCTTATATATTAACATCATCTCTTGACCTTTTTTATTCATTGATTCTGAATCTGTTTTATCTTTATATTTTGCTTCAAGTCTGTTCAACTCTGGTTGAGCTAATTTAATATTTTCTGATTGCATTGCTGTTTTTTTAGTAATTGGACTTAATAAAAGTCTTATTAAGAATGTTACTATTATTATTGCTAATGCTGTTGAATTAACATATTTTCCTATAAATATAATTAACCATGCAAGAGGTCTTACAAATATATTATTCCAAATGCCTTCATATTTACCAGTAACTTTCATTTCTTCACATTTTGGAAGTTTTTCAATATCTATTTTGTTTTCTTTATATAGTTTTATTATTTTTTTATCAGTTGGTTGACATAATATATTTG
This sequence comes from uncultured Mycoplasma sp., assembly GCA_964487215.1. Taxonomy (GTDB): domain Bacteria; phylum Bacillota_I; class Bacilli_A; order RF39; family UBA660; genus CAG-611. Next base: position 5,039 of record CAZAPU010000029.1, read on the forward strand.
AAGTTACACTTTGTCCTGTTACTTCGTTTATTACTGCTTTTCCATCTTTATCTTGTAATATTTTAGTACAACCACATAATGTCATTACTAAACATAATACTATAAATATCTTACTTAATTTTTTCATTTTCTTTCTCCTTTTCCTTTATAAATAAGGATGTAAGACTAATTTCTAAATCTTGATAAATTTTACCAAGAGCACCCTTTCTAATAATTATAATATAATTTCTATTATTTTGATACATTTTTTTATTATTATCTATAATTGCTTTAACTTGTCTTTTCAATTTGTTTCTTGTTACTGCATTACATAAATTTTTAGTAAATGTTATTCCAAACTTAGTTATATTATCATCATTTACTTCAGTATTTATAATAAAATCATTATTAACAACACCATTTCTTTTTTTTATGATGCGATCAAAATCTATATTTTTTTGAATTATATTTATTTTTTTCATAAATACCTCCATAAATATCAAAAAACCACTATAAAAGTGGATATTATTTTGACAATTTTTTTCTTCCTTTAGCTCTTCTTCTTTTTGCTATTCCAGATTCTATTCTTGAAAAGAATCCATGTTTCTTAGCTCTTCTTCTTTTATTAGGTTGATATGTTCCTATTTTCATCTTGCACCTCCAAACTTAATTCGTTTATATTATATATGTAAAAGATGCTAAAAGTCAATCAAATTTAATATTTTATAATAAAAAGTTGTTAACAATTTATGTTAATAACTTTATTTAAATATTAATTATTAACTTCTTTGTTAATAAATATTATATACAATATATAGAAAAAATAAATTTATTAACCAAATTAACAATATTAACAATTATTAAATTAACTATTGTTAATACTGTTATGAACATTTTTGTTGAAATTTGTTAAAAACTAATTTAGAATAAGTAATTAAAAGAAAAAAGGTGTTAATAACTATGTTGAAAACTCTGTTAATAAAAATTTAGGTATTTTATTTTTTAACAGGTTATATTACAATGAGATTAGATTTAGAAAAATACTGTTGGGGAGTGGTATGAATGAATGATAAAGTTTTTTGGAATAATACTTTAAATAATATCAAGTCAGTTCTTGATCCTTTATTATTTAATACCTGGTTTAACAGTATTGATTTTATTGATATTAAAGATAAAAAATTACGATTAGTTGTACCTTTAAGTCTTTATAAAACCCACATTGAAAGTAATTATAAAGATTTAATAATTGAAAATTTTAACAATTTTAGTAACGAAAAGATTGAAGATATCACATTTATATTAAAAGATAATTTAGAATCAGTTTTAGAGGCGGAAAAAACTGCTATTACAGATGAAGAAATAGAACTATTATATAGTGCTGATGAAAATTTAAATTTTAAATCTAATTTAAATAAAAATTATACATTTGATAATTTTGTAGTAGGGGAATCAAATAAATTTGCTCAAGCAGCTGCTTTAGCTGTTGCTGAAAATCCTGGTACAATGTATAATCCTTTATTTATATATGGAAATAGTGGATTAGGAAAAACTCATTTAATGCATGCTATAGGTAACTATATAGAAGAAAAACAACATAAAAAAGTTTTATATGTAACTTGTGATCAGTTTTTAGAAGATTTTATGGGTTTATCTAGAAAGAATAATGTTGATAACAATAATTTAGATTATATTGAATTTTTTAAAGGAAAATATAGAAGTATTGATGTATTAATTATTGATGATATTCAATTTTTAGGAGGAGCAACTGCATCACAACAAGAATTTTTTCATACTTTTAATAATCTTCATAATAATAGTAAACAAATAATAGTATCAAGCGATAGATCTCCAGAAGATTTAAAAGCTTTAGAAGATAGGCTTAGAACAAGGTTTTGTTGGGGATTACAAGTTGATATAGCACCACCTGATTTTGCTTTAAAAGTTGAAATAATTAAGAAAAAAATTAAGGGTGAGAAAATAAAAATAAATGATGATATAATTAATTATATAGCAGCTAATGTAGGAAACGATGTTAGACAACTAGAAGGTTCGTTGACAAGACTTGTTGCTTACTCAGTAATTATGAATGAACATGATCCAAATTTAGAATTTGCTATGGAAGCATTAAAAGACTTTACTAAAAAGCCTGTTACTGATCAAAATAATATACGAAGAATCCAAAAAAGTGTTGCTAATTTTTATAAAATATCTTATGAAGATATAAAATCTAAGAAAAGGCCACCTAACATAGCAATACCAAGACAAGTAGCGATGTATTTATGTAGAAAACTTACAGATGAATCGTTTGAAAGAATAGGAATTGAATTTGGTGGTAAAAATCATGCTACTGTAATGCATTCATGTAATAAAATAGAAACTGAATTAAGAAATAATAAAGAATTAAAAGATGCTATTGAGAATATTGAAAAAGAATTAGTGTAATTGTTAAAAGTGTTAATAATTATTAACACAAAAAGAAAGATTATTTGTTGATATTATTAGTAATAATTAGTTATTAACAATATTAACTGTAATAATAAATATAATACTTAAAAATAAAAATAAGAAAGAAGGAATTTTTATGAAATTTAAAATTAAAAGAAACATTTTATTAGAAGCATTAAATAATGTATCAAAAGCATTATCATCTAAAAATATTATACCAATACTTGCAGGTATAAAATTCAATCTATTAAAGGATAAACTTATATTAACAGCATCAGATAATGATATTACAATTGAAACTATTATTGATAAATCAGAGGATCTAATTATTAATAAAACAGGTAGTATTGTTATTAAAGGTAAATATATAATTGATATTATAAGAAAACTTGAAGAAGAATTTATTAATATAGAATTAATAGATGATTCTAAAGTATTAATTTATACAGAAAACAGTGAATTTAACTTAAATGGTATAGATATTAAAGAATATCCACCAATTGATTTAGAACTTACTAAAGATTATATTAATATTGATGTTAATAAATTTAAAGAAATAATAAATCAAACTAATTATGCATCATCTACAGATGAAGCAAGGGTAGTATTAACAGGATTAAATTTAAAGACAGAAGATAAATTATTAGAATGTAGTGCAACTGATTCTTATAGATTATCACTAAAAAAGTATAATTTAGATAAAAAATTAGATAAAGATGTTAATATCATTATACCAAGTAAGAATTTGAATGAATTAATTAAAATAATTGCTGAAAGTGATGAAAATCAAATGGAAATTCATATTTTTACTAATAAAATTATCTTTAAATTTAAAAATATTTTATTTCAATCTAGATTAATTAATGGTAGTTATCCAAATACTAAGAATTTAATTCCTGAAGAAACATTATTTGATTTAAGATTAAACAAAAGAGAATTCTTTAATATGGTAGATAGAGCATCTATATTAAATAATGACAAAGATAATAATGTAATAACATTAGAAATTAACAATAAAATGTTAAAAATTACTTCAATGTCATTAGAAATAGGTAAAGTAGAAGAAAAAATGGCTATATTATGCGAAGAAAAAATAAAAATTTCTTTCAGTAGTAAATATATGATGGATGCACTTAGAACGATAAGAACTGATGATGTAATATTAACATTTGTAGGAGAAATTAAACCAATCTTATTAAGAGAAGAGGATAATACAGATTTAACAGCCTTAATCTTACCAATTCGTACTTATTAATAAAAAATAGTATATTGCAAAATATGACAAAAAACGATAAAAGAGTAAGTTATAGTATTAAGCCATAACTTATTTTTTTGAGAAAAAATAGGTTAAAAATTACAAAAGGGAGGTGGTTTTTAATGAATTATGAAATAAATAACGAAACTTTGGCAATTTTACCTATAAATGAAAATCAATCGAAGATAATAGAATTAAATAATGAATATATAATAGATTCTTCACCATATCAAGTAATGGAACATAGTTGTAATTATTTTGGTAGTTCATTACAGGGAAGATGTGAGGGAACAAAATCAATGTTAGGATCAATATATAAAGCACCAATACTAGTAGAAGATAGTAGAAATATTGTTTTTTTTCCTACAATGTCACCAAATTTACAAAATAATAGTTGGATTTCTTTAAATAATATAAAAAGTTATGAACAAGAAGATTTTAAAACATATATTTATTTTGATAATAACAAAAAAATAGAAGTAGATGTTCCATATTTATCGATTGAAAATCAAATACTTAGGGCATCAAGATTAAATTCAATATATAATAAGAGAAAAAACTATGAAAAAAGCAATAATTTTTAATAAATTGCTTTTTTTTATGTCATATAAATGATATAATTAATATGTAAGTATGGGTATACTAGTTTTGGAGTTGATGCGAAAATGAGGTATTTTTTAAGTATTTATAATGTATATTGAAAAAATAAAAATTAAAAATTTTAGAAATATTGAAGATTTAGAGTTAAATTTAAATAAAAATATAAATATTTTTATTGGAAATAATGCTCAAGGAAAAACTAGTATCTTAGAAAGTATTTATGTATTAGGTCTTACAAAGACATTTAGAAGTGTTGAAGAATTTGATTTAATAAACAAAGAAAAAGAAATATCTAAAATAACAGGAATAATAAAAGATGGTAGAACAACTAAAAAATTAGATATTTTATTATCTAAACAGGGTAAAAAAATTACCGTTAATAATAAAGAAGAAAAAAAATTAGTGAATTATATATCAAATTTAACAGTAATAATGTTTAATCCAGAAGATTTAGATATTATTAAAAAATCACCACTTATAAGAAGAAATTTATTAAATATTGAATTATGTCAATTGTTTTCTAAATATATGATAGTTTTAAATGAATTTAATAAATTATTAAAAATTAGAAATGAATATTTAAGAAAAAATTATGAAAATATTGATAAAAATTATTTAGAAATTATTACAAATAAACTTGTTGATAGGGAACTTGTAATAATGGATTATAGAGATAAATATATAGAAAATATAAATAAAAATATTTCTAATATATATAGAAAAATAATGAAAAAGGGTAATTTAGTTGTAAAATATGAAAAAAACATTAATTTAATAAATAAGGAAGATTTAATAAAATTTTATAATGATAATTATTATAATGAAATAACAAAGAAGTTAACATTGTATGGTCCACATAAGGATGATTTAGGTTTTTATTTAGATGGTGATAATTTAAAAACATATGGATCACAAGGACAACAAAGAATAGCAATACTATCTTTTAAATTAGCCGAAATTAATTTATTTAAAGAAGTTAATAATAGTTATCCAATAATATTGTTAGATGATATATTTAGTGAATTGGATATAAATAAAAGAAATAATTTATTAAATTTTATAAGGTCTAATATTCAATTTATAATAACAACAACAGATATAAAAAATATTAGTGATAAATTATTAGATAAAGCAACAATTTATAAAATAAAACAAGGAAAGGTAACAAAATAGGAAAAAATATGGAAAAAGAAAATAATATTAAACATTATGATTCTTCAGATATTCAAGTTCTTGAAGGACTTGAAGCTGTAAGAAAA